>JABIAL010000035.1 GCA_018653315.1 bacterium | reverse complement strand
CCATATTTTTATATTTTAATATAAGCTATGAGTATTTAAATTATACTAGAAAAATGTTTTTTATGCCACTAGACTTATATTTTTCACTATGGCTTATTCATGTTTATTTTGTTATTATAGATATATGCTAGATCATAAAAAAAGATGCGCTTGGCTTACTCAAAATCCCTTGATGATCAAATATCATGATGATGAATGGGGCGTGCCTTTGTATGATGATAAAAAGTTGTTTGAATTTTTATTACTCGATTGTTTTCAGGCTGGACTTTCTTGGGAGATTGTTTTAAATAAGCGTGCTAATTTTAAAGAAGCATTTTCAAATTTTGACTACAAAAAGATTGCTAAATATACAAATAAAGATACAAAGAGATTATTAGCTGATGCAGGAATTATTCGTAATCGTTTAAAAATAGCAGCCACTATTATAAACGCACAGATGTTTATACAAGTGCAAAAAGAATTTGGCAGTTTTTCTGAGTATATTTGGCAGTTTGTAAATAATAAACCAAAAATAAATAAATTTAAAAAATTATCTGATATCCCAGCTACAAGTTTAGAATCAGATGCCTTAAGTAAAGATTTAAAGAAAAGAGGATTTAAATTTGTAGGCTCAACGACTATTTATGCTTTTATGCAAGCTGCCGGGCTAGTTAATGATCATACTATAGATTGCTATCGTTATAAAACATTAAATAAATAATATGAAAGAAGTACCAAAATTCATAAAAGATTTTTCTCAAGAGCATTCTCCTGAAGAGCGAAAAGAGGTAGGTGGCGCTATCTGGGAAAAACGTAGCGAGTATTTTGCAGAACAAAAAGAACTAGCTAAAAAAATTAGCCAAATTGTAGAAGACGCTAAAGAGAAAGAGAAAAAAGCAGAAGAAGTTGTAGCTGAAATCAAGGCAATAGAGGAAGAACTTATTTTGAAAAAAGAAAGTACATTTAAAGAGCTTTTTAATTTTTTTGCTATTAAAGAATTAGAGCAAAATTTATCAGTCAAACAATTAGATCATCAACAAATATTACAAGAGCATGGTGATATTCAGGAGATCTTGAGTGAACTAGAATTACAAAAATCAAATGCTAGCACACTAGATGATGCTAAACAGATGTTAGCTGATTTTTACAATAAACAAGAAGAGGCTTGGCAGGAATATGAAAAAGAAAAAGAAATTAGAGATGTGTCTAATATTATGCGAGATAACAATGTAGCGTTCATTCATGCTATAAGGCCAGACTTCGTGCCAGATGATAATTCATTATTGCAAGAAGGTGCGACTTGGCGCTCAAAATTGGATATCACCTTAAGTCTAGATCCAGTGCTTTCTACCTCTACGATTAAAGAGGGTGATACTAGAGAAAAAATGTGGGGTGGAATGGGTGTACTTTTAAAAGGCGGTTTAGTGCAAAGAGCTTATGCACATGATGGAGCTACAGTAGCGACAGGTACCAAGAGTAGGGCATCTCATGATGCACCAATTATGCCTATTAGTCAGGAAATAAATGAGGCGTTAGGAGGATCACATAATTATAACGAATTTGTAGTGGACAGTGGAGAGGTGGCTGGTTATTATGTTTGCATTGATCGAAATACAGGTATAATGCGTTATGATCTAGATTCAGCTGATAATATTATAGAAGTAATCGAAGAAATGAATATGCCCTTGTATGTCATTGAGGGAGGTGTTATTTATGAAGCAGTTTATGTACCAGCTAGAGAAGATAGGAGTGAAGCGCCGCCAAGGAAGCTTTCAGCTTATCTGACTAAAGGTAAAAAGATAGAAATAGCTGAGTTATTGGACAATGATTTTAATTTAAGTGAGGAGGAAAAATTAGAAAAAAAAGAAGCATTGTTTAAGAACTCACCTTTTAAAATAAAATCTACAGAAGTTGATTTAATAGATAGTCGTTCAGAGGGTGGTAATTTTTATATGACTGATGAGGCAATTGATTGGGTTAATTTGCCAGAAGCAGAAGAAGACTTTACAGAATTAGAAGAGCGTGTGCAAAAACATGGTTATGCCAATGGTAAAGAAGTCAAAGTAGTTGCTCGTGTTATTAATGCTACAAAAGATATTTATAGTGTGCTTATTGGTAAAGAAAAATATTTTGTCTACCAAAATAAGCTTACCAAAGAATTAAGACTTAATTCAATTCGAGAGTATGGCATGTATCGAGGCACAGAGTTTTTATGTAGAGAGAGGTTTGACAGAAAACTAGAAACCAATGAAGACTATATGCAGGGCATGTCTAATTTGATAAGTGAATTACAGAAGAAGCCGGATGATTTTAATCAATATCGTTTAAAGAAATTAGCCTTTAATCTTTTTGGTTTTTCCGAAGAGGCGGTTCGTGCTGGTGATCAAGATGTTGCTGATCAAGCGATTGAGTTAGCTAACAAAATTGTACCCAAAAAAGAGTATCAAGAGATAGTTGATCGTCGTTTTGATAAAGAAGGTAATTTTTTAATAACAGAAGAAGATTTGAATTAATAATTTTGATAGAAACAGTTATTTTATATATAATGTTAGTATAAAGAAAAATAAAATTTAGTCATGGAACATTTTAAAGATGATCGTTTAGCTAAAGATGCGCAACAGCTCATATCTATCCCCGTTATTTGGGGTGTGTTACCGTTTTTAATTATGATGGATTTGGTTATAGAGATTTATCAGCATATTTGTTTTCCTCTTTATGGACTAGAGTGCGTTGATCGTTCTAGCTATATAAAAATTGATAGACAAAAATTATCATATTTAAATTTTAGGCAAAGATTTGCTTGTGTATATTGTGGTTATACTAATGGTCTTTTTAGTTATTGGGTGATGATAGGGGCAACAACAGAGAAATATTGGTGTGGTATTCAACACGCAGCTGATGAAAATTTTATTAGCCCAACCCATCATAAAGATTTTGCAAAATTTGGTAGTAAGAATGATTATGAGAAAAAATATAAGAATTAGATTGTTTTTATTCTGATATTGACCCAGTGAGACAATAAACATATGACTGGGTTGACAATTATATAATTTTAAGGTATGATGTTGAGTGTTATATTAGCTTATGGTCCCGTCTCCATTATATAATGGAACAGGCTTATAACTCGCCTTTAGGTGGTGGTATCTTGGACAACACACATTAAAACACGGTCCCATCGTCTAGTGGTTAGGACACTAGGTTTTCATCCTAGAAACCGGGGTTCGATTCCCCGTGGGATCACCATAGTATAGTAAGTATAGAAATAAAGTCGAATTTCGAAAGTACTATATATATTAATTAGATTTTATTTCTACATTTATGCAAGGAATGATTAAAAAATTGACTGACAAAAACTTTGGTTTTATTAGTCAAGATGGCGTTGAAAATGATTTATTTTTCCACGCTTCTAGCCTAGAAGGTTGTGACTTCGAAGAGCTTCGTGAAGGTGACAATGTTACTTTCGAAGTAGAAGACACTCCTAAAGGTCAAGCTGCTGTTAAAGTTAACAAAGCTTAATCGATTTTTTTGAAATCAAATAAAAACTACCTCGTTTATTCGGGGTAGTTTTTTGTTGCTATGTATTATTGATGTGTTATAATATTTTTATGGATATAGAATATGAAGCTAGCTATCTTAATATAGATAAAGATGAAGTTCGTCAACGATTAAAATCAGCTGGCGCTAAATTAGTGAAGCCAGAGTTTTTGCAACGTCGTTGGGTCTGGCACTTTCCTAAGGGTTACGAGATTTACGGCTCTTGGATACGCGTTAGAGATGAGGGTGATAAAATTACCATGAGCATCAAAATTGTCGATGGGCGTAAGCTAGAGGATCAAAAAGAAGTAATGATTGAAGTAGATAATTTTGATAGGGCTCGAGAAATTTTAAATTTACTTGGTTGCCAAGAAAGAGCTTATCAAGAAACTAAGCGGGAGCTTTGGCATTTAGATGATGCTGAAATTACTATTGATGAATGGCCATTTTTAGAACCATTTGTCGAAGTAGAAGCTGTTTCAGAAGAGATTATTAAAAGAGTAACAAAAAAATTAAATTTTGATTATACTCAGGCGAAATTTGGTTCAGTAGATTTTTTCTATGCCGATAAATATAATATAAGCATTGAAGTCTTTAATGATCAGACGCCATTGCTGACATTTGAAATGAAAAATCCTTTTATTAAAAAATCCTGAGCTAGTCTCAGGATTTTTGTTTGTGAAATTAAGCAAAAGAAAAACCCGTACTTTCCTCAAGAGTACGGGCCATTATGATTGTTGCGAGGTGTTAGAGTCCGAGAACGAGAACCGCCCAAGGAGTGCCTCCGTTGAGGTCAGCAGTGATTCCGAATTTGCTTTCGCTCAGCAGACTGATTTCCCCAAAATCGTAGTAGATGCCCCAATTAAGTTGCCAGTCATCAGCACCACATTTGATGTTATGTCCGACGATGCCTAGCGGAGAGTCGTTGTAGCTCAGCCACTGTCTGGCCAAAATGAAGTCATCGACGTTTTGTCCGGCTTGGTAGAGGTTGTAGCTCTGCCAGTGGACGGCTCCCAAGTCAAATCCGAATCCCAGATCAGCATTGATGTAGGTCAAATCGACTTTATCTTTCGGCACACCCATACTAAGACCAAGGCCGAATGCAAAGGGGCCGACTTTCGGACCGACTGAGAAGGCAATTTCGGAATTCGGTGTAGCCCAGAGATCCACCTTGATGCGGTCAGGTACTATATCTTTACCAGCATAGAGGAAGATGTCTCCCTTGGGGTACATTTCGATACCGGCATATTGTGCATTGGCAATGTTACTGATGATCAGCAGAGTGATGAGTAGCAGAAAAAGTTGTTTCAAGTTCTTCACGATTTCCTCCATTGTTGTGTGTTATCTACAAAATAATCCAGAAAATTATTACAGAAAGTGCTAAGCCAAGAACTGATCCCCAGCCAAAGACTTGTGTTTTCCAATCAATCTCCTTGCCAGTGATGATGCGATGACCATGCTCGTTGTAGTTGTGCGTTATAGTGGTGGTTGCCACTATGGCGCCGAGTATACTGATAGCCGCTATACCAATCGTCACGTTATGGTAGGGCATGAAATGGCATAGTATAGGTAAGGGTGCAGTTCCCAAGAGGAACAGGCCAATAGCTATCAATACGAAACGAGTAATTTCTGACACTTGAGATTCATTGTTCATTGTTGTCACCATGATTTTTTCCTCTTTTTATTGTTTATGTGCGAATATATAATAATAGCACATTTAGTATATTTTGTCAATAGCACTCTTTTTACTCTGTTCATTGACTTAGTTACTATTTTTCTCTATATTACATTATCTTATTATATATTATGCTATAATATCTTTATGCGAATTCTAGCTTTAGAATCATCATGTGACGAAACTGCTTTGACTATTTTAAATGCTCAGGCAGATTCTTTGGTTTTAGAAAAAGATCAAGTTTATTCTCAAGTAGATATTCACCAGCAATTTGGCGGTGTGGTTCCAGAAGTAGCCGCTCGTCAACACGCTGAAACTATTATTCCATTATTGAGTGCTAATATTAAATCAGAAGAGAAAGTAGATTATTTAGCAGTTACAACTGGTCCGGGACTTATCACTTCTTTATTATTGGGAGTGACCGCTGCAAAAACTTTAGCTTATGCTAAAAATACTCCACTAGTTACAGTCAATCACATGGAAGGGCATATTTATTCAAATTGGTTATCTAATGATGAGCTAGTAAAAAATGCAAATAAATATTTTCCATCTTTAGTTTTGATAGTTTCTGGTGGTCACACGGAATTGGTTTTAATGAAAGGTCACGGAGATTATCAATTATTAGGATCAACAGTCGATGATGCAGTTGGTGAAGCTTTTGATAAAGTAGCAAAACTTTTAGACCTTGGTTATCCTGGTGGACCAATTGTCAGTCAACGAGCCAATGATGGTGACTGTAGTATTTATGATTTACCACGACCAATGATTAATTCTGGTGATTATAATTTTTCTTTCTCTGGATTAAAAACCGCTGTGCTTTATACGTTAGAGAGAAAGAAAAAAATAAATACTGAAGATGTAGATAATGTTTGCGCTAGCTTCCAAAATGCCGTAGTAGATATTTTGGTAAACAAAACTATGAAGGCCGCTCAGGAGTTTGGTGTAAAATCTATAATGCTAGCCGGCGGAGTAGCAGCAAATAATCAACTTAAAGAATCATTGCAACAAGAAGCCAGAATAAAAGATTTACCATTTTTCTTTCCTGAGCTAAAATATAGCGGAGACAATGCAGCGATGATTTCTGTCGCTGCTTACTATAATATTTTGAACAAAAAAAATATTATATCCGGCAAAGATTTATTATCAGTAGCACCACAGTCTAATTGGCAGTTATTTAAAAAATAAAATATGCAAGAATTTGTAACTAACAATATAAAAGAAACCAATAAAGTAGCCAATGATTTAGCTACAAGTTTAGAGTCTGGTCAATTGATTGCTTTGTCTGGAAACTTAGGGGCTGGTAAGACAGTTTTCGTCAAAGCTTTGGCTGTAGGATTAGGGATTTCAGAAACAATTACTAGTCCCACTTTTGTTTTGATGAAAAGCTACCCGGTTAATTATAAACAGATTAAACAATTAATTCATGTTGATTGTTATCGTTTAGATGCTTCAGAAGATTTAGCAGACATTGGTTTGCAAGATTTTTTAGATGATCCGCAGACTCTAGTAGTAATAGAATGGGCTGATAAATTAGATAATTTACCAAAAAATAATCTTATTAATGTTAAAATGGAGTTCTTAGGTCAAGATAAGAGAAAGATTGTTATTTCTAGTAAGCTCGTGGGTTAAGCTACAAGGTTGACAAAAGTGTTATTTTTGTGTATTATCTATTATTATAGTTCGTTTAACTGATCATGGGGATCAGTTTTTTAATCACAGCAACCAGGAGAAAGTCATGGCAGCAGGACAGGGAAAGAAAGTAGTAAAGAAGAAGGTAGTCACAAGAAAACCAACGAATCGAAAGGTAGTTGTTAGCTCGATTAAGACAAAAAGCTCATTGAACAAACAGCAGATCAAGTCACTATGTCGAAACACTACGTGTCCAGCAAGTGGCTCTTGTTTTCAGACACGAGAATTGGATGGTAGTAATAATTTTCCACGTATTACTTGTACTGGTAAGTTATCATTGGAATATGATGGTAATGGAGCTGCTATAGTTAGTCGTCGAGATAAAAAACAGCCAACTAGTTGGTGCATGAGCACTGTTTCTCAACAGCAATTACGGCGAGTATTTTCTCGGCCAAATATTGACTGGCAACTAAGTTTTGATGACAAGGATTGATCACTTGACCACCTAGTAGGCAACGAACGGTGGTTTTTATATTGACTAAATTGTTAAAATAGATTACTTTTATAGTATGAATAAGTAAATATAAAAACATTCGATCCAAGATTAATGTCACTTGGAAAGTTGCTGAAAGAAATCAATCAATGAAAGTAGATTCAGTCGGGGTGCGCCCGTTATAGCGTTAAAATTAAGTATCTCTTATTTAAGAGAAATTAAGGTGGTACCGTCAAGTTATACTTGGCCCTTAAGCGCAATTATTTTTGCGTTTTTATTTTTAAAAAACTTTTTTATGAAAAAAGAAAATAAAATAGACATGCCAAAAGCTTATGAGGCTGGTAATTATGAAGATCAAATTTATCAAGACTGGGAACAGTCTGGTTTATTTAATCCAGATAATTTAAAGAGCACTGGACCAGAATTCACTATTTCTATGCCACCGCCAAATGCTACTGGTGTTTTACATTTGGGTCATGCGGCAGCCTTAGCTTATGAAGATTTAATAATTCGTTATCAGCGTCTACAAGGCAAAAAAACTTTATGGTTACCCGGTACAGATCATGCCGCTATTGCTACGCAAACTAAAGTAGAAAAAATATTAGCGGAAGAAGGCACAGATAGACGTGCTTTGGGCCGAGATAAATTTTTGGATAAAGTACAAGAGTTTGTAGCTGGCTCACAAGACACCATTCGTAAGCAAACTAGAAAAATGGGAGCTAGTTGTGATTGGTCCAGAGAGGCCTATACTCTTTCTAATGAATTATCAGTAGCTGTAAACGAGGCTTTTATTAAAATGTATAACGATGGTTTGATTTACCGTGGTAATCGGATTGTAAATTGGTGTCCTCGTTGTGGTTCTACCTTGGCCGATGATGAAGTTGAATATAAAGAGCAACAAGCAAGGTTATATTATATTAAATATGGTCCATTCACTGTAGCTACAACTCGTCCAGAGACAAAATTAGCTGATACAGGAGTTGCTGTGCATCCAGACGATCAGCGTTATCAAAAATATGTAGGAAAAGATTTAGAAATAGATTTAGCTGGACATAAAATAAAAGTAAAAGTTTTTACAGACAAAGAAGTTGATCCAGAATTTGGTTCTGGTGTAGTTGGGGGAACGCCAGCGCATAGTGTGGTAGATTTTGAGTTTGCTCAAAAACATAAGTTAGAAGTTATCAAGCTCATCAATGAAGATGGTAAATTATTAGAATCCGGTGGCAAATATGCCGGACTAAATGTTTTAGTTGCCCGAGAAAAATTTGTAGCAGATTTGCAGAAATCTAAGCAAATAGAAAAGATAGAGGATTATCAAAATAACTTATCAATATGTTATCGTTGCGATACTCCGATTGAACCTCTTACTTCTGAGCAATGGTTTGTGGCAGTAGACAAAAAGCTTCCAGGTCGTAAAAAAACCTTGAAAGAGTTGTCACTAGAAGTTGTCAGATCTGGCGATATAGAAATTGTACCAAAAAGATTTGAAAAAACTTACTATCATTGGATGGAAAATTTACACGACTGGTGTATTTCTCGTCAGATTTGGTGGGGACATCGAATTCCGGTTTGGTATACAGAAAATAATGAAGTAATAGTAGCTCGTACAGAGGTAGAGGCACAAAAACTAGCTAAGGGTAAAAAAATAACTCAAGATCTGGATACTTTAGATACTTGGTTTTCATCCTCTTTGTGGACCTTTTCTACTTTAGGCTGGCCAGACAAAACAAAAGATTTTAAAAACTTCCACCCAAATCAGGTGATGGAAACTGGATATGATATTTTATTTTTTTGGGTAGCACGGATGATTTTGATGTCAGAATATTTATTAGCCAAAGAAAAAGATTCTAGACCATTTAAAACTGTTTATCTACATGGCATGATTCGTGATCAGGACGGCAAGAAAATGTCCAAGTCAAAGGGCAACGGTATTGATCCTTTGGATATGATAGATAAATTTGGTACGGACGCTTTGCGTTTATCATTAGTTATTGGCGCAGCTCCCGGAGCTGATATGCGTTTGTATGAAGATAAAATTGCTGGTTATCGTAATTTCGTCAATAAACTTTGGAATATTTCTCGTTTTATTTTTGGACAAGTGAATGAGATTAAACAAATCAAGACAGAGCCGAAACCAATTACTCTGACTGATAAATGGATATTAGCTGAGTTTAATAAACTGGCAGTAGAGGTGACTAGTGATTTAGAGAAATATAAATTTTCATCAGCAGGGGAGAAATTATATGAGTTTACTTGGGCAAAATTAGCTGACTGGTATTTAGAAATTGCAAAGCTTGAAACCCCTCGACATGCTCAGGGTAGCAAGGATCAAATTTTACTTTATATTTTAGAAAGATTATTAGTTTTATGGCATCCATTTACTCCATTTGTGACTGAAGTAATTTGGAAAGAATTTAAAACAGGTGGTTTTCTAATGGTAGCTGATTGGCCACAAGCTAAAAAAGTAGATAATAAAGTTTTAGACAATTTTGCTGATTTACAAGATCTAGTTACTCAAATTAGAAATATTAAAGCGGAGAATAAGATTGCGCCTACTGATTTCGTTGATTGTTATTTAACTAGCCAGGTTTTGTCTCGGGATGATTTACAAGTTGTCGCTCAATTAGGTCGAGTAACCCTACAAGCGGAGGCTATTAATGGTACAAAATTTGCTACAGCGCATAGTCAAGGTGAAATTAATGCCACCAAGGCTATGACAGATAAAGAAAAACAGGTTTTAGAAAAATATATTAAATCGATGGAAGCAAAAGTAAAAAATAAATCTTTTGTTAGCAATGCACCAAAAGAAGTAATTAAAGATAATAAAAAAAGATTAGCCGAGGCAAAAAATAAATTAGCTAATCAATAAATTTCATAGTATTAAAAAACTACCTCCACTTAGGAGGTAGTTTTTTGATTGTTTAACTATTAGTTTTCTCAAATATTTCATCCAGTGAAGTAGCCCCGTCTTTGGCTTTGAGTAAGCCATCTTGCAACATGGTAACCATGCCATCTTCAATCGCTTTTTGTTGAATATCATATTCAGAAACAGCTCCTGATAAAATCATTTTTTCAATTTCTGGACTCATCACCAAAACTTCATAAACACCCACACGGCCTCTATAGCCTAGATTGTTACACTTATCACAACCTTTAGCGGTAAAGAATTTAAGATTAGATAAATCGTCTAATTTGGTACCGGATTTTGGACTAATAGAATTTAAAGCATTCATTACTTCGGTCATTCTTTGGTTGTCCACTTTAGCTTCTACTCGACAGTCAGGGCATAGTTTTCTTACTAGTCTTTGTCCAATAATGCTATTCAATGATGGAGCAAGTAAAAATGGTTTAACGCCCATAGCTAAGAAACGTGGAATAGCGCCAGCGGCAGAGTTTGTATGCAGGGTAGAGAGCATTAAATGGCCAGTTAGAGCGGCATTAATGGCAGTATCGGCTGTTTCTAGATCTCTAATTTCTCCAACCATTACTATGTCAGGATCTTGACGTAGAATTGCCCTTAAGCCTTTAGCAAAAGTATAACGATTCGTTTGTTTAACCATTCCTTGTGCATCAGCGATTTCGCTATCTTGTTTGTTTTCTATTTGACTTTGGACAATGCCTTTTAGCTTATATTCTATCGGGTCTTCCAAGGTAATAATTTTTGTGTCAGGTGAGTTTAGTTTATTTAAGATGGCATATAAAGTAGTAGTTTTACCAGATCCAGTTGGACCAGTGGTAATGATCATGCCATTTGGTTTTTCGATTTCACTATTTAAGTCATTAAATGATTTACCTCTTAACCCAAGTTGTTCAAATTTTAAACCAATGCTAGTTGATTTCAGTAAACGCATAACAATACTTTCTCCATAGGCAGAAGGAATAGTGGAAACCCTAACATCCACCTTATCTTTTTCAAGACTAATCGTAAAGCGTCCATCTTGTGGTTTATCGACAACATTTAATTTTAGGCCAGAGAGTAATTTGATACGAGAAGCTATTTTATGCCAAGTATTAACTGGCATTTCGGCAGCTTCTTGTAAGACACCATCAATACGCAAACGAGCTTTGATAGATTTTTCTTCAGCTTCTAAGTGAATATCCGAGGCTTTAAAGTTTAGTCCAGCAGCAATAATTAAATTTAGCATTTCAGTCAGATTCACTTCTTTTATTAGTTCATTTAGAGAATTAAGCCCTTTTAATTTGGCACTAAATTTTTCTAGATCAGCTTCGGTAATTTGTACACCTTCTATATGTTCGATTTTAGGTATTTTGTCATAAATTGCTAAAGCTTTGTCCAGACTTAATTGAGAAACAAGATAAAGTTTTACACTAGCATGATATTTATCAGCTAGTTCGGTTACCATTGTTCGTATTTGAGGATTGTCTGGGTTAGTAGAAGCTAACCTCATTTCTTCACCAGTATAAACAAAACAAATAATTTGTAATGCTTCGGCTCTTTCTTGAGGTAGTATTTTAATAGCTGATTGAGAAATAGGAAAATCACCCAAGTCAATATATATTACTCCGATTTGTTTGGCTCGAGCTTCTGTCTCGGCTTCAATTTTTTTATTTTCTAGTGAAGTTAATTTAGTTTGTAGTTTTTTTTGAGTATCTTCACCACCGATAGTTAAAGTCTGTTTTGTTGATGTTTGATCCATATTTTTTTGATTAACATTAGTATTATACCCCTTGTTTTAGTGCAAAGTCAATCTGATGATTTGTAATCGTAGTATATTAGACCAATTAAAAAAGCAGACAATTTTTCATGCCTGCTTTTTGTAGTATATTATTTTATTTGTAACGCAAAGTGTTTATTTTGCTAAACGAGGTAGATGTTTTTTAGCAAAACGATGAGCTTTGCTAGCATTTTTACCAGGATTAGTTAATTCGATAAATAATTCAGTCCAAACAACAGTATAGTAAGTGCCAAATAAAGAAACAGCAGTTAAGAATAATATAATAGCAGCTAAGCTACCAGCAATGATTAATATCCAGAAACCAAAGATGCTAATTTGCGCTACAAGGTAGCCCAAAATTAGGAATGGAGTAACCACGAATGCTAGAAGGCTAATTATTATTAGGCCATATAGTATGGTTAAAGCTAATAAGGCTAAGGCATTTTCTAGACTAATGATCCAATTTACCCTAAATAATCTCCAAGCATTAAAGAATGCTTGGGTTAAGCTTTGTTTCTTTATTATTATATATGAAGCACCATAACGAGTAACAAAAGAAATAATAACAGCGATTGGGACCAGCACAAAGAAAACGATAATCGTCATTAAGAAGTTCATGAAGCTGGCATTTTGGCTAAGTGACAATAAATAAATAATAGGTATGATAGCGCCGACTACAAAGACAAAGCTGATTAATTTATTTAAAATATTGATACCAAATAATGGCCAAAAATTTTCTACACCGGTTTGTAAATTATTAATAAGGGTATTTTTGTTAGTTTTTTTATGGTCATTAGCAGTAGCTTGGATAATAGCACCTTGCGAAGAGATTGCCATGACTAGAATAACTGCTAGGAATAAAAATGTACCTATTAGCATTAGTAGGGTAGGTAACTTATCCAAAGTGATATCAGCAACTGCAAAAGTGTGGAAGATATTAATCCAATCTACCAGGGTAGTAGAAATTATATCATTGGCCTCTAAGTTTGAGAGAGCTTTAAAATCTCCGGTTAGCCCTAAGGTAGATACAAATAAACCAAAGAATAATAAGTACCAATTGTTTTTCACTATTCGCCAAGAACGCAAATAGACTTTACGATAAAATGATTCCATATTTTTATTTTAAATTTATTTTATTTTTCTTTTAATTCATTTATATTATACAACATTTTCATGATTTATAAAACCCCTCACAAGTGAGGGGTTTTATTTGAGTTTATTTTACTAAATTTTCAAATTCTTCTTTTTCGATAGTTTCTTTTTCTAGTAAAGTAGCGACAATTTTTTCTACCTGTTCTTTATGTTCAGTAATTACTTTTTTAGCGGTCGTTACAGCCTGTGCTATGTATTTATTTATTTCTTGATCTATTAGCTCAGCTGTTTTTTCACTATAATCTTTTTGTTCATGTAAATCTTTTCCTAAAAAAATCATCTCTTCTTGTTTGCCAAGAGTACGAGGACCAAGGTTTTCGTTCATGCCAAATCTAGTGATTAAACGTTTAGCAATTTTAGTCGCTCTTTCTAGGTCATTGCTAGCTCCGGTTGTTACTTCTTGAAAAAAGATTTTTTCAGCTACTCGGCCACCTAATAAGACAGCCATCTCATCAATGAAGTCACCTTGACTTTGCATTTTTTTATCTTCTATAGGTAGGTTGATTGTATATCCAGCAGCACGACCACGAGAGATAATAGAAATTTTATGGACCGGGTCAGCATGTTTTAGATAATTAGCAACAATAGCATGACCAGCTTCATGGTAGGCAGTGACCTTTTTTTCTTTATCAGAAAGCACGTGACTTTTTCTCTCTGGTCCTAACATGACTTTTTCAATAGAATCTAAGACAATGTCATTACCAATGATTTTTTTATTTTGACGAGCAGTCGTAATTGCTGCTTCATTCAAAACGTTAGCCAAATCTGCTCCAGAAAATCCAGGAGTACGTTGAGCTACTTTTTTTAGATTAGCATCTTCGGCTAAGGGTTTTCCTTTGGCGTGGATATTTAAAATAGCCTCTCTATCTTTGATGTCAGGTAAGTCGATTACTACCTGTCTATCAAAACGACCTGGTCGTAATAAAGCTGGGTCTAAAACGTCTGGACGATTAGTAGCGGCTAGTACAATAACATTAGTTTGGTTATCAAAACCATCCATTTCGGTTAGTATTTGGTTTAGTGTTTGTTCACGTTCATCATGAGAGCCTCCTAAGCCAGATCCACGTTGGCGACCAACTGCATCAATTTCATCAATAAAAATAATACAAGGTGCCGCTTTTTTAGCTTTTTTAAATAAATCTCTAACTCGAGAAGCACCAACACCAACAAACATTTCTACAAATTCAGAACCAGAAATATGGAAGAAGGGGACACTTGCTTCACCGGCTACAGCACGAGACAGTAAGGTTTTGCCAGTTCCCGGGCTACCTAATAATAGTACGCCTTTTGGTATTTTTGCACCTAAGCTAATAAATTTTTGAGGATTTTTTAGAAAATCTACAATTTCTTTTAATCCTTCTTTAGCTTCAGTAGCGCCAGCAACATTTTTGAAGGTAGTTTTTATTTTTTGTTCGTCAGCAAGTTTTGCGCCAGATTGTCCAAAAGTCATAGCACGATTATTCACGCCACTGACTTGACGCATCATAAACCAAATAATACCCAGAATAAATAAAACAGGGATAATAAATGGTAGAATGGTGGACATCATAATGCCTTTTCCAGGATCATCGCCTACTTCAATGTCTAAGGCAGCTAATTTTTCAGTAGTGACGCCATAATTATTTAATAGAGTGACAATTGATTCGCTGGATTCTTTTTGGCTAGCTTTTGTAGTTTGATCTTGGAAGGTTATTTCTAATTCGTCACCAGCTACTTTGATTTTAGTTATCTGGTCATTATTAATTTCATTTACTAATTGACCAAGACTTATTTCTTCAACTTGATTAAGTTTATTGTTGTATAAACTAAAAATACCAGCAATGATGATAAACACCAAGAAGAAGACAGCGAAGTTTTTAAATATATTTTTCATAAAAATTATATATTGATGATAAGATAGTTAAGAAAATTTATTTCTTGTCTCCCTTTTTATCTTCACCTTTTATTTCTTTGTCTTCTGAAGTTTTTTTAACTTCTTTTTTAGCTGAAGCTTTGGTTTTCTTGTCTTCTTTTTCATCAGTCTTTTCGTCTTTTTTGTTCTTTGAAGCTTTAGCAGTAGAATCCTTTTTAATTAGTTTTTTTTCGTCTTTTTCTTCCTGAGCATCTTTAGATTTTTTAACTTCTTTTTTGCTGGTTTTTTTATCATCCTGCTTGTCTTTTGGAGCTTCAGCGGAAGAGGAAGCGTTAGCTGAAGGAGCATTGGATGCTTTTAAAGATAAGCCGAGACGATGTTCTTTTGGTTCAATAGTCAAAATAGTAAATTTGTATTCTTCACCAATAGTAACTAAGTCTTCTGGATTACGTACTTTTTTGTCACTTAATTCAGAAATATGAACTAAACCATGGATATCTCTATCCAATTCTACAAAAACACCAAAAGGATTTATTTTTAATACTTTGGCTTTAATTTTCTGGCCGATTTTATATTTTTTACTAACGTCGGCCCAAGGGTCAGTTTGTAATTTTTTAATAGATAAAGAAATTTTTGTATTATCAATTTCAATAATTTGAGCAGTTACTTCATCGCCTACTTTAACGATATTGCGTGGGTTATCGATTCTCTGCCAAGCCAACTCAGAAATATGAACTAAGCCTTCTAAATTATCATCAAATTCAACGAAAGCACCAAAGTCTACTACACCGGTAATTTTACCAGTTACTTTATCACCAACTTTAAATTTAGAAACGGCTACTTTTTGTTTTTCATTCCAAGCAGCTTTTTCAGAGACAATTAATTTTTCATCTTTTTCAAGTACATCAATAATCTTGGTACGTAGATCTTGACCAATGAAAGATTTTAGGTGAACTAAAATTTTAGATTTATCACCACCTTCAATACGAGGATAATGTTCAGTAGTTAATTGTGATACTGGTAAGAAGCCAATAACATTGCCTAGCTTAATCATTAAACCACCTTTATTGGCGTCAATAACTTTACTAGGTACTATTGTGCCTTCTTTATGTAAATTTTCCAAACGAGTCCAGGCTTTTTTATGGCCAGCTTCACGGAAAGATAACTCCATGTAACCATTTTCATTTTCTAGATCAATAACAGTGGCTGAAGTAGTATCACCAATTTTTAAGCTAGAAGAATCTTCTGATTCATCATAAATTTCACGACCACGGATAATACCAGTGGTTAAGCCATCTAAGTCTAAGTAGACTTCATTTTTGGAAAGACTAATAACCTTTCCTTCGGTTAAGTCGCCGACTTTTGGCATTGTAACGGCGTTTTTGTCTTTTAACAGCTCTTCCATTGTAGAAACAGTGGTTGTCTGTACGTTTTTTTCATCACTCATTTAATTGTTAAATTTTAACCCACCCTATTTATATGCTAAACATGTGGATGAGTCCTCAGACAGCGAGTATTTTTATTGCCTTTGAGGTTGAATTAAATATTATTTAGCTGCCTTACATTACCATAAATAAGAAAATAAATCAATAGCCTTGACCTAGTGAGTAAAGGGGCTATTTTAGGCTTAGAATATGGTCATTTTTAGTGTTTTTTTATCTTTACGACAAGGCTTTTTTATGCTAAAATTAAGTCAAATTAATCAATAATAATTTCTTTATTTTATGCAGATTTTATGGCAGGGCTTCAATTATTTTAAACTGATAAATAGCCAACAAACACTTTTACTAAATCCTTATAGCTTGGATAAAAATATTAAATTTAGCAAGGTCAAAGCAGATATAGCATTATTTACTGATCCTAAAAAATACGTTGCCAATAAAATTAATGAGCAAACTTTTGTGATTGATAGTCCCGGTGAATATGAAGTTAGTGATGTGTTTATTTATGGTCGACAAATTAATGGCACTAATATTTATTTGGTCACTTTTGATGATATGAAACTGGCTTTTTTAGGCGAGTATGGTCATCAGACTTTGACCGATAAAGATTTGGAACTGATCGAAGGAGCGGATATTTTAATTTTACCAGTTGGTGGAGGAGATCTAAGTACCGCTAAAGAAGCTGTTAAAATTATTGGACAGGTAGAGCCGCGAATAGTTATTCCTAGTTGTCATAAAGTTGGTATGGGGAAAATAAAAGCTGATGATGTACAGATGTTCGTCAAAGAATTTGGCGTTAAAGCAGAGGAGTTAGATAAATTAAAAATTAGTAAAAGAGATTTACCACAAGAAGATGTACAATTAGTTATTTTAAAACCACAAAAATGATTTTACATTCAGAAGACAAGTCAAAATTTATTAGCCTAATCGTTTTAGTCACTATCACGACGGGGTTAATATTATGGCAATGGACAAATTTTTCTACTTGGCAAAAAATAGAGCCCTTGGTTAAGAATGAAGCTTGGGATCAGACAGTAGAAAATACCGAAGATGCTTTTCAAGAAATAAGAAACTCTTTTGGTTTGGCCAGGTATCATTTAGATAATTTACAAATTGAAATGGACAAAGATCAAAAACGAACACAGCTTTTGGAAGCAACTAAAAAATACGTTTCCGATAATAAGACTATTGAAGAATAAAGATATAGATTATGCCAAAGAAAACTACTAGTAAGAAATCACCAAAGTCTAACAAAACCACAGAAGATCAAAATTTAAACCGAGGTAAAGTTGACGATCTGTCCATTGTTACTGAAATGGAGACGTCTTATTTGGATTATGCCATGAGTGTTATTGTGGCCCGTGCTCTACCTGATGTTAGAGATGGTTTTAAGCCAGTTCATCGTCGTATTTTATACGCTATGTGGAACATTGGTTTAAAACACAGTGCTAAATTTAGAAAATCAGCTACCGTAGTTGGTGAGGTTTTAGGTAAGTATCATCCTCATGGTGATGCAGCTGTTTATGAGTCTATGGTTCGTATGGCTCAAGATTTTGCCATGCGTTATCCATTAGTTAATGGACAGGGTAACTTTGGCTCTATGGACGGTGACTCTGCTGCTGCCATGCGTTATACAGAAGCCAAGTTACAAGCCATGGCTGAAGAGATGATGTTTGATATTGATAAAAATACCGTTGATTTTATACCAAACTATGATGGTTCACATAAAGAGCCAAAGGTATTACCAGCTAAATTACCAAATCTTTTATTAAATGGCACTACTGGCATTGCAGTTGGTATGGCTACTAATATTCCGCCACATAATTTGGGTGAATTAATCGATGCTGTTAATTTATTAATTGATCAGCCAAACTCAACCATTGATGATTTATTAAAACACGTGACAGGACCAGACTTTCCTACTGGCGGAGTGATTTATGATCAAGAGGCTATTAAGACAGCTTACGCTACTGGGCGTGGCGGTATTGTGATGCGTGGTGAGGCTGAAATTACAGAAAATAAAGTTGGTCAATTTCAGATCATTGTTAGCTCTATTCCTTATCAGGTGAATAAGTCTAATCTGATAGAAAAAATTGCCTATTTAGTTAAAGAAAAAAAGATTGACGGCATTAAAGATTTACGTGATGAGTCAGATAAGGATGGCGTGCGTATTGTAGTAGATCTTAAGAAAGATGCTTATCCAAAAAAGATTTTGAATAATCTTTACAAGCATACTCAATTGCAAGAAAAATTTCATGTTAATATGTTGGCCTTGATCGACGGATTACAGCCAAGAGTTTTGACTTTGAAAGATATTTTAGAAGAGTATATTAAGCATCGACAGGAAGTAGTTGCTAGACGAACAAAATTTGAATTAGATAAAGCAAAAGAACGAGCTCATATTTTAGAGGGACTGAAGAAGGCTTTGGATAAGATTGATGCAGTCATTAAAACTATTAGAGCTTCTAAAGATAAAGAGGTAGCCAAGGCTAATTTGATAAAGAAGTTTAAATTGTCCGAGCGTCAAGCAGTGGCTATTTTAGAAATGCGATTGCAAAGTCTAGCCAACTTAGAGCGAATGAAGATTGAAGATGAATTAAAAGAAAAATTAAAGTTAATCAAAGAATTAGAAGCCATTTTAAAGAGTAAAACTAAGATTTTGAAGATAATAAAAGATGAGTTGGCAGCTTTACGTGATAAATTTGCTGATAATCGTCGTACTAAAGTAGTCAAATCTGCAATTGACAAGATGACTACTGAAGATTTGATTCCAAATGAGTCAGCCATTATCACTATGACGCATGATGGTTATATTAAGCGTGTAGATCCAGAAACTTTTAAAACTCAAGGAAGGGGTGGTAAGGGCGTTATGGGTCTGACTACCAAAGAACAAGACGAAGTAAAGTTTTTCTTTGCAACTAATACTCATGCAGACTTAATGTTCTTTACTACTCGTGGTCGTGTTTTCCAGCTTAAGGCTTATGAGGTGCCTTCACAAAGCCGTACTTCAAAAGGACAGAATATTGTAAACTTTTTACAACTTGCTCCAGAAGAAAAGATATCTTCTATTTTACAGAGTCAAGATTTCAATGTCTTTAAATATTTTGTGATGATTACTAAACGAGGTATTATCAAACGAGTGGAAATGTCACAATTTAGCAATGTCCGTCGTTCTGGATTATTAGCTATAAAATTAAAAGATGACTATGCCTTACAATGGGTCCGACCGTCTAGCGGAAAAGATGATATTGTTTTAATAACCTTACGCGGACAGTCCATTCGTTTCAAAGAATCAAAAGTAAGAGCGATGGGTCGTTCAGCTTCTGGTGTTCATGGCATTCGTTTGAAGACTGACGATGAGATTATTGGCATGGATTTGATTCCGGATGGTAAAATTGGAAAAGAAGAACAACTTTTAGTAGTAATGGCTAATGGTTATGGCAAGAGGACAAGTCTAAAGGAATATAAAGTACAAGGTCGTGGTGGCTCAGGCATTAAGACAGCGCAGGTTACCGCTAAAACTGGAAGTATTTCTTCGGCTCGTATAGTAAGTAGTAGAATTGAAGATGAAGATCTTATCATCATCTCTAAACAAGGTCAGGTAATTCGTTTACCTATTAAATCTGTAAATATTTTGGGCCGAGCTACTCAAGGTGTGCGCTTAATGCGCTTTAAAGATCCAGAGGACCATGTTTCTTCAGTAACATTTATATAATAGATTTTCTATATTAAGTCTCAAAAAAGTCGTAGGTTAAATTAATCTACGATTTTTTATTTTATCTAATACTAGCCAAAATAGAGTGTTTCTCAGGTTAAATACTTGACAGAACGGCTATTATATGTTATACTATATATATTAAGAAGGTTCATTTAACATGTTTTGGGACAATCTCAGAACATTAAAACAGCAGGAGGAAAAAATGAAAGTTCAATTTACGCTAATAAGCGTGCGCTATGCTTGTGAGGAGCTTGGTAGAGCCCTTCTTGGAGCTCTTCCCGGAGTCAGAGAGATCGCAAGAGAGTACGAGGAGAAGATGAAGAACGATAACCGCACCTTGGTTGTAGTTCTGCTCTGCCCGTGCTGTTGCGATAACGCATCTCTTCGGGTGCCAAATGCAGTGTTAGTCAGTCCCTTTGCTGGGATTGACCCTTATGGATTCGATATTCATTGTGTGGATAAGGATCCCCCCTTCCGTCATCCTGGCAAGGATCGGGAGGCAGCTACTCTCAAGGAGTACCTTGATGCCTTTAGGTCTACTATTGACCGGGCTTTAGAGTAAAAGTTTAACCGCCATGTCTTCGGACCTCTGGCGGTTTTTTAATTAAAAAATAGTATTGCAAGTGAATTAGTTCAAACTTGTAAAAAGCCCTCGCTCATGATAATCTTTTCTTACAGATACTTATAATTTTATGTCAGAAAAACCACTAGAAAATTCACAATCACCATCTAAAGAAGACAGGGTGATCTCTGCCAGCGAACAAAAACAAGATAAAACTTGGGACCTGACTTTGCGTCCCCAAGCTTTAGCTGATTATATTGGACAGGAGCAAGTAAAAGCTAATCTAGATATTGTTTTACAAGCAGCCAAAGGTCGTGGTGAACCCATGGACCATGTTTTATTATTTGGTCCTCCAGGATTAGGTAAAACAACTTTGGCTCATATTATCGCCAAAGAAATGGGAGTGGGGATCAAAATTACAGCTGGTCCAGCTATTTCAAAAGCTGGAGACTTAGCAGCTTTAATTACAAACCTTCAAGAAGGTGATATTTTGTTTATTGATGAGATTCATCGTCTACCAAAAATAATAGAAGAAATACTATATCCAGCTATGGAAGACTTTGCTTTGGATATTATTTTAGGAAAAGGTCCATCAGCTCAAATTTTACGTTT
Organism: bacterium; assembly: GCA_018653315.1. GTDB lineage: Bacteria > Patescibacteriota > Patescibacteriia > UBA1558 > GWA2-36-10 > JABIAL01. Next base: position 29,186 of record JABIAL010000035.1, on the reverse strand, counting down.
AGATTTACCAAAGTTTACTATCATTGGCGCTACCACTAGATATAATCTTATTTCTTCGCCTTTGCGAGATCGTTTTGGGGTTACTTTCCGTTTAGATTTTTATAATCAAAATGAATTAAATACAATTGTAAAACGATCAGCAGATATTTTGACCACTAATATCGCTGAAGATGCTGTGACTGAAGTAGCTGGTCGTAGTCGAGGCACGCCGCGTATTGCTAATCGTATTTTGAAACGAGTGCGTGACTATGCTCAAGTAAAAGCAGACGGAGATGTTTCTATTTCGACTGCTCATGATGCTTTGGATTTAATGTCGATAGACAAGCACGGACTTGATGACCTGGATAGAAAATTATTAAAAGTAATTATCGAGCATTATAAAGGTGGTCCAGTGGGAGCTAATACAATTGCAGCTGCTTTACAAGAAGAGGTTGGCACTATTGAGGAAATAGTTGAGCCATATTTAATGCAGTTGGGATTATTAGCTAGAACATCGAAAGGGCGAGTGGTAACCGATAAGGCTTATCAGTATTTAGGTTTAGAAATTCCAGAAGATAGCAAATTATTTTAAGATGAATGTTTAAGATAAAGACACAATATAACATATTCACTTTATTAATAGTTTTGATTTTAGCCCTGATTATATCAGTGGCTATTTTAAGACCGTCATGGCAGATTGGTGGAGATGGTTTTGGTTATTATAGTTATGCCAGGTCTTTGATCTTTGATGGCAATTTTGATTTGCACAATGAGTTTTCTTTATTTGATGAATTATATAATCATAACACCACAGTAGGCTGGCAGACAGATACTGGTAAAACTGGTAATCCTTTTGCCATTGGGTCTGCTATTTTATGGAGTCCGTTTATTTTATTGGCAAAATTTATTAGTACTATTTGGCACTTTGAGGATCCTTATGCCATTTCAGGATATAATTTACCATTTCAAATAGCAATTGCCTTAGGCACCTGGTTTTATTTTTTATTTGGCATTGCCTTAATATTTAAAACTCTAAAAAAATTAGTTGATAAAAAGTATGTTTGGTGGGGCGCTTTGATTGCTACTGCTATATCACCGATTCCTTTTTATTTGATCTATGAGCCAAGCATGTCGCACGGGCTAACAGTTTTTTCACTAGCATTACTTTTTTATTATTCAATTAAGTTATACAAAAGTCCAAAGATTAATTATAAATATTTAACTTTTTCAGCCTTAGCTCTGGGTTTAGTATTTTTAGTTCGTTGGCAAGATGTTTTATTTGGCGTGATACCAATAGGCATTGTAGTTTATAAATTATGGCTATTGAAAAATTGGCATAAATATTTATTATCAGCAAGTATTTTTATCAGTTTCTTTTTTCTTATTGCCTTGCCACAGCTGTTGATGTGGAAGCACCTTTATGGAGCATGGATCGCTGTACCGCAAGGAGCATCTTTTTTTGATCTTACTCACCCGCATATCTGGCAGTTTCTTTTTTCTAGTTATCATGGCATGTTTATCATTCATCCATTGTTGATTTTGGCCATTATTGGATTGTTTTATGCATTGAAAAAATACAAATATCTAGTTATTTTACTAATCCTAGCTTTGTGTTTGCAGACTTATATAAATTCTGGCCTATCTGATTGGTATGGTGGTGGATCTTTTGGTGCTAGACGCATGGCCGGTTCTTTATTTGTCTTTATTTTAGGGTTTGCATTTTTATTTAAATACCTAAATCAAAAGAAATATATAAAAATAGTTATTATTGGACTGGTATTTACAGGGCTTGTTTTAAATGGTTTACTTATGATAGCTTATGCTAGAGGAATCATACCTTTAAATGCTCCTACTTCTTATACTGATATTTATCTAGCGCCAATAAAGGTTTTATCTGATTTATGAAAAAGAAATTGTTATTGCACTCTTGTTGTGCACCATGTTCAATATATGTTTTACAGCAGTTAATGTCCGAGTGGCAAGTAACTGTTTATTTTTATGATCCCAATATTCATCCTCGAGCAGAATACATTCAGAGACGCGATGAGATGAAGGGTTATGCTGAAAAATTAAAGCTGGAATTTATCGAAGGACCTTATGATACTTTTAATTGGATTCAAAAAACTAGAGGTTTAGAAAAAGAACCAGAAAAAGGAAAGCGTTGTGATGTTTGTTTTGATATTCGTTTAGGAGAAACTGCCCGTAAAGCTAAAGATGAGAGTTATGATGCTTTTGCTACGGTTTTGACTATCAGTCCTCACAAAAACGCTAAGCAGATTAGTTTAATTGGTCAGAGAATAGCTGATAAATTTAAAATAGATTTTCTAGATCGAGACTGGAAGAAAAACGAAGGTTTTAAAATAGCTTGTAAACTTAGCGAAGAAGAAGGATTTTATCGTCAAGATTATTGTGGTTGTTTATTTTCTAAAAGAAACAGAGATTTAAAAGCTAAATTATGAAAATAGACTTGTTTGATTACAATTTACCAAAAGAGCTTATTGCTCAGAAGCCAGCTTCACCCCGTGATCACTCACGGCTTTTAGTTTTGGATAAAAATACGGGAGAAAATGAAGATAAGTATTTTTATAATTTACCGGAGCTTTTAAACAAAGACGATGTTTTAGTTTTAAATGAAACGAAAGTTTTCCCAGCTAGATTACAGGGCAAGAAAAAGACTGGTGGCCAAGTCGAAGTTTTTTTAACTCAGAAAATTAATAAACACACTTGGGAGTGTATGATTGGTGGACGGGGTTTAAAAATAAATGACAAAATTTATTTTGAACAAGATTTGTCAGGACAGATTATAGAAAATATAAACGGCAAAACAAAAAAAGTAAAATTTAATTTGGCTGACGAAGAGTTTTCGATATGCGTAGAAGAAATTGGTAGCACTCCTCTGCCCCCATATATCAAAACAGAGGACAGCGAGCAAATAAAAAAAGACTATCAAACAGTCTTTGCAAAAAATAAAGGTTCAGTAGCTGCTCCTACAGCTGGTCTTCATTTTACACCAGAGCTTTTAGAGAAAATAAAAGCTAAAGGTGTAGAAATCTTGACCGTTACTTTACATGTTGGTCTAGGAACTTTTGCTCCAGTAGAGGTAGATGACATCGAAGAGCATCAGATTCATAGTGAGTGGGCTAGTATCTCAAAAACTACAGCCGAAAAATTAAATAAATTAAAACAGCAAAGAAAAAACATTATTGCTGTTGGTACAACAGCTGCAAGAACATTAGAATCTTTTGCGACAGAAAAAAATATTTTAGAGCATGGAGATAAATGGGTGAATATTTATATTTATCCTGGCTATAAATATAAATTTATTGATCAATTGATTACTAATTTTCATTTACCAAAAAGTTCATTATTATTTATGGTTTCAGCTTTAGCCGGCCGAGAAAATATCATGACAGCTTATAGTCAGGCAGTTGAAAAAAGATATCGCTTCTTTTCTTTTGGTGATGCGATGTTTATTAGGTAAGTTTATAAAAAAATTGAATAAAAAAAGGACCTCGCATAAGCCCTAAGCAAGGTCCGAACTTCCATGTTTCGGAGTTTTAATTGTACTTTTATTTTCTATTTTGTTAATAGCCAACTTATTATGATTTTTTGCACTTTTTTACAATGTAGTGCTTGTTAGTTGTGCTTATTAGCTATAGAAAATAGTTAAATGAACCATTACTATCTGTATTATAGCACATCTGAGTGATTTGTCAAGTTAGATTAAGCTTTTTAGCTTATTTTTTAATTGAAATGAAAATGCACAGTGTCTCCATCTTGCATTAGGTATTCTTTTCCTTCCATGCGCATATGACCATGATCTTTTCCTTTATTCCAGCCGCCATCATCTAATAAGATTTGCCAATTAATAACCTCGGCTCTGATAAAACCTTGTTCAAAATCGGTATGAATAACGCCAGCAGCCTGAGGAGCCTTAGTGTCACGTGTAATGGTCCAAGCTTTAGTTTCTTCTGGCCCAGTAGTTAAAAAAGTGATCAAATTTAATAATTTATAACTAGCAGTAATTAGATTATCTAACCCACTTTTAGCTACGCCTAATTCTTTGAGGTAATCCTTTGCTTCTTGTTCACTTAATTCGGCTATTTCTGATTCTAGTTTAGCGCAAATAGCAATGATATTGTCAGGTAGTTTTAAATCTTTGCCCAAGTCATCTTCTGAAATATTATAAAGATAGATAATTGGTTTTATTGTTAACAGGTTTAGCATTTTCAAAATTTTGAATTCTTCGTCTGTCCAAGTTTCAATATTTAACAATTTATTATCTTCTAATAATTTTTTTGCTTTTTCTGCCACTGCTTTTTCTTTGTTTAATTCTTTTTCATAAGCACCTTTCATTTTACTTATGGTTTTAGTCAGGTGCTTGGTGACTGTTTCTAGGTCGGCTAAGATTAATTCTAGATCAATCACTTGTTTGTCATCTTCAGGATCTATTTTACCATTAACATGGATAACATCATCATTTTTAAAATAACGAATAACCTGGACGATAGCATCGACTTCTCTAATGTGGGATAAAAATTTATTACCTAGGCCTTCGCCTTCAGATGCGCCTTTGACTAGACCAGCGATATCGACGAATTCTATGACAGTAGGGATTATTTTTTGAGAATTAGAAAGCTTAGCTAGTTTATCTAATCTAGCATCCGGTACAGCAACTATGCCAACATTTGGATCAATAGTACAAAATGGATAATTTGCTGCCTCTACTTTGTTTTTAGTCAAAGCTTGAAATAAGGTTGATTTACCAACATTTGGCAAGCCGACAATTCCTAAAGAAAATGACATAATTTATTTAATACTATCAAATTAAAGCATAAAAATAGATCCCTTGTCAAAGACGAGGGATCTTGCGTCGGCGGTATAATTTCCAAGTAATATGGATAATTGTAATAATCATCATCAGCCAACAGAGGGGCAAGAAAAGAAAGCACTGTAATATTATCCAGTCAAAGGAATCCGCTGGTAAAAGCTTGGTTATAATATTTATTAAGATGGTTGCTATTAGTAGTTTTTTTCCAGGCAGCATGCGCCAGTAGAATAACCAAGTGAGATTTTTCATGTTTCCCTCCAGAATTCAATGAACTTTCTTTTATTCTAGCTTAATTTTACAAAATTAGCCAAGCCCAGAAGTTTACGCTATAATACGTGTACTATTGATATAGCACAATGATGAGAAAGATTGATTTTGAAAAAGAATTAAATAAAGAGCAACACAAAGTGGTCACTGCCGGGCAGGGGCCGCATTTGATTTTAGCAGGGGCCGGATCTGGTAAAACTCGCACCTTAGTTTATCGGGTGGCCTGGCTAATTGATCAAGGTGTGTCGCCTGATAAAATTTTATTGTTAACTTTTACTAATAAAGCTGCTAATGAAATGAAGGAAAGGGTGCGGAATATTTTAGCTTTGCAGCCGGATCAAAAATTGCCGGTTTGGGGTGGTACTTTTCATAGTATAAATAATCGCCTGCTGCGTATTTATGGTCATTACCTTGGAGTACAGAAAAATTTTACTATTTTGGATGCTGAAGATAGTAAGAGTTTACTGAAAGACATCGCTAAAAGTTTTTTATCTGTATTACCTCAAGGTCGTCGACCATCAGTTAATATTTTACGAGAGACCATTAGCTTTGCTATTAACTCTAATGTTGTTTTAGCAAAAAGTTTAGAAAGAAAATTTCCTGAATGGTTGCCATTGTTAGAAATTTTTGAAAAAATTGCTGCGGAGTACAAAAAAAGAAAACAAGCTAGTAATAATTTAGATTTTGATGATTTATTGCTATACGGAAAAATATTATCTGAGCATCCAGAGGCTGGTAAAATGTTGTCTAAGAAGTGGGAATATATTTTAGTAGATGAGTATCAAGATACAAATACCTTGCAAGCTCAGTTTGTATATAATCTAGCTAAGGAGCATGAAAATATCTTGGTAGTCGGAGATGATGCTCAAAGTATTTATTCTTTTCGAGCAGCAGACATCAAAAATATTTTGGATTTTCCAAAAGTGTTTACTAAAACTAAAACTTATAAGCTGGAAACTAATTATCGTTCTACGCCTGAAATCATTGCTTTAGCTAATATAGTTATTGCCGATAATGTTAATCAGTTTGAGAAAAATTTAGAGTCAATTAATCCACAATTTATAAAACCAGAACTAGTAGCTCATCATAGTAGTGTAGATGAGGCTCATTGGATTACCGATCGGATAGAAGGAATGTTAGCTGATGGCGTGGAACCAACTGAGATCGTAGTTTTATTTAGGGCGGCACATAATTCTCAAAATTTAGAAATGGAACTTAATAAACGAGGAATTGTTTATCAGATGCGCGGTGGTTTGAAGTTTTTTGAACGAGCTCACATTAAAGATATTATTGCTTGGCTTAGAATTGTAGCTAATCACAAAGATGAGGTTTCTTGGTCTAGAATTCTTAAACTATATCCAGGTATTGGCCCAGCTACGGTTCAAAAAATATACAGAGAAATTGCTGGCTTAGAAGACTTGAAAAATTTTGATAAATTAGAATTAAGAATATCCAGAGCAGCCTTGGAAGGTTGGCAACAAACCTCTAAAACTATTGCTAAGATTATCCCAGAGATAAAAGCTGGTCCAGCAGATTTGATTAGAATTTTATTGGAGGATTATAAAGATCATTTAACACGACAGTATGCCGATTATCGTCAACGACAAGATGATTTAGAGCAGTTCGCTATTTTTGCTTCTCGTTACCATGATCTGACGGAATTTTTAAATGAGGTTAGTCTGCAGGAAAATTTTCAAGTCCAAACTGATGCTAATACTGAACAAGAGAAGTTAGGGGTAATACTAAGCACTATTCATCAAGCCAAAGGTTTGGAGTGGACTGGTGTTTTTGTGATGAATTTAACCGATAAATCTTTACCACATCCATTAGCTGTATCTGAGGCAGAACAGGAAGAGGAAAGGCGTTTATTCTATGTGGCTATTACTCGAGCTAAACGTCATTTGTATCTTAGTTATCCTTTGTCAGAGTTTAAGTATAATGGTTACCAGAGCTTGAAGCCTAGTCAGTTTTTGTCGGTCTTAGATAGTAAGTTTTTAAATTTTAATCATTTAGCAAAATCTGCTACTTATCAAGATGAAGATATTGGTTATTCTTTGGATGATTCAACTGGTGATTTTTGGGATGAAGATAAACCGCAAACTAGAAGAAGTACCAAGTCAGGATCATTTTTACCAGATGTTGAAGATTGGTAAAGAGCCCAACAGGGCTCTTTTTTTAATAGAGACAAAGTGGTAAAATAAACAGGTAATTATGAAACACTTTAATTTCATTGAAGACAGACTTAAGAATAGAATGATTGTCAGTATATTCGCCATTTTTGTTTTGTCTATTTTTAATATTTGGTTTAGCTATGGTCCTATGTATGGAGTAGCTCTTACAAGTATTGATCCAGACAGTGTACTACATGAAAAATTTCCAGATTTTGTTTATGTTTATGGCGAACAATTTTCAACGCTTAATCTCGCAGAATATATTAGTGAAGAATATGATATTTCTGAAGCACTAATTATCATTTCAGGAAATGAAAACATTGCTGTTAGCGAAAATTCAGGCGTATTAAGTTTTTCTCTCGCAGACGCTGAATTTCGCGGAATTGAAAAAATTAAGGTACGAATTGATATAGGAAGTTATTATTTTGAATCTCATTTTTTCTTTGCTGTACTTGAAAGATTAATTGAGCCAACAGGATATATACTAAAATCAGGAGATAATGTAGAACTAAAACAAGCATCACTTATAGCACTAAAAAAATCAATGCAAAAAATGGCAGAACTTGCAGATTCAGGAGATGCAAATGATATTCATGTTGGCTGGCCAACTGCATATGGGCTTGAAAGTGGAAATAACTTTTTTTGGATTGATATTGTACAACCAGGATTTATCGGGATCATTGATTCAAATCACATTAGCAATGTTTTTGTGTTTTCATATTTGTTATCAGGGGATAGATCAATATTAATTCCTGCAATTCGTTATGGTGAATTATTACTAGCAGGCCAAGCTGATGGGAGTGATTTAGATCCAAATGATTTATTGGATGAAACAATTTATAATAGTGATTGGTGGTCTGAAGGAAGAGGAGGATTTGCAAAAGGTTATTGGTTAAATGATGGAAGTATTTATCCTCAGTTTTATCCTTTAAGTACTTCAGGAAATTCTCATAATGACCCATATTTAGAAGCAAACATAGATCCATTCTTAATAACATCGCCATCTTTTGCTAAAGGGAGGTCAGCTACTGCAGGAGAAATTCTTTTGAATCTGTATTATATGACTGGAGATGAAAGATATTTAGAAGGGTATGAAAAAATGCTTAACCATTTGTTAAGATCAATGTATGATAATGGTGGAGTACCAGTAAAATATCCTTATTTATCTCTTGAATATCGTAGTGATGATTATTATAGGCACACAATCACGTATCATCATGGCATTATGACGTATAGTTTTGATGCGCTATTAAAAGCGCATAAAGTTTTCGAAACTATTACTGGAGATTTTGATCCAAATATGGATCCTTTTGATGATAACTTAGGATATCCATATTATCGTGCAGCAATGAGAATTGCAAAGTTCACTAAAGGTTCTATATATAATAGCGAAGCATGGTTTAATAACTATGATCCTGAAACTTTGGAGCCTGTACAAGCCAGATCTTTTGAGGTTCCTGCAAAAAGTCTTATAGCTACACATCGCGCGATTGATATTTTAACAAAAGCATACAAAATCACAGGTGATGAAAGTTATCTCGCACCAGCAACGCTAGGATATGAATGGATTGTAGATTTTCAATTAGACATTGGAGAATACGGAGAAGATACATGGGCACTTTTTTACCATGAAGATAATTCTCCTTGGTTTGTAGCATCAGATGGAACAGAAGTTGAAAATCCAGATGATGCAAATTCAATAGCAGGAACAGCTTCCTGGTGGGGCACAAACGCAATAAAGATGTATGAACATCGCACAGGAAACGAATATGAGTATGAATTATTACATGGCACATATCTAGAACAGGATATATTTGATGGAATATATAATTTAGGAACTCAAATAATGTCTCCAAGATCTGATTCAATAGCTGAGCTAATCAATGAACAAAACGAAGACGGGGCGTGGACTGTTTCTGAATTCAAGGATCTTGATGAGGAGTCCATTGTAACTCGTGAAAATGCTGCAAACTCAAAAAGATTAATACAATATTTGTATGGCACTGTTAATGAAGGAGACCCGTTTCCTACAGATCCAGTATGTGGTAACTCGATCATAGAATCAGGTGAACAATGCGATGATGGTAATACTTTCAGTGGCGATGGTTGTTCTTATCTTTGTCAAACAGAAGAAGATGATCCAGTAAACCCTCCACCACCAGAAGATCCTATCTGTGGTAACTCCATCATAGAATCAGGTGAACAATGTGATGATGGCAATACTGTCAGTGGTGATGGATGTTCATCCACTTGTCAGACTGAGGAAGAAGAACCAGTAAGCCCACCACCAACAGGCCCAGTCTGTGGTAACTCGATCATAGAATCAGGTGAACAATGTGATGATGGCAATACTGTCAGTGGTGATGGATGTTCTTATCTTTGTCAAACAGAAGAAAATCAGGCTACATCAACGCCTAATAGTATTGTAGATATAACTAGAATACAAAATTCTCTCATAAAAGCACTAAATGATCCTAGAGTATATTATATAAATGAAAATAATCAAAGATATTATATCCCTAACTTTAAAACATTTAAATCATGGTTTAATGATTTCTCTTCATTACAAGTAGTGGATTCAATAATTTTAAATAACGATTATCCTTATGAAGGTAGATTGACAGTCAAGCCAGGTAGGCTAGTCAAATTTGCTAACAACAATAAAGTTTATGCAATAGAACCCTCAAAAACATTAAGATGGATAAAGAGTGGTAATATCTTCAAAGACTTTGGTTATGATTTTAATAAAATAATACATCTTCCCCAAGAAGATTTTCAATATTATGATTTAGGTGATGATTTGAGCTCCTCAGATATTCATCCAACAGGTCAAATATTGAAACACGGAGAGTATCCTCAAATATTCTATATTAAAGATAATATAGAATACTGGATTCCAAACGCAGATACGTTTTTATCTTTGGGTTTTCAATGGCAAAACATTGTTACCATACCAGTCAGATATTGGTATGATAGAGTATTAGATGATTTAACATTTAGGTTGAAAGATTGGTAGAGTATGCTAAAATATAAGTCATGAAAGATATAATAGTTTTAGACTTAGAAACTAAGAAGACATTTGATGAAGTAGGTGGGCATCAAAACAATCATCTACTAGGGGTATCTTTAGTAGGTGTTTATTCTTATAATTTAGATAAATACAGAGGTTTTAAAGAAGAAGAATTTGACGAACTGTTAGATCTTTTAAAAGAGGCTGGTTTGGTAATTGGTTTTAATAGTAAAGCTTTTGATTTTCCAGTTTTACAACCGTATTACAAAGATTTTGATTTAGCAAGCATTCCCCATTTAGATATTTTGGAAGAAGTTACTAAAATTTTAGGACATCGTCTTAAACTTGATTCAGTGGCTCATAGCACTTTGGGATATGGTAAGTCAGGCTCTGGTTTAGATGCTATTGTTTATTATCGTAATGATGAATGGGATAAGCTTATCAAATATTGTCTAGATGATGTAAAAGTAACCAAAGAGATTTATGACTATGGTTTACAGCATGGTAATATTTGGTACCATAATGGTGGAGTAAAAACAGATATAAATGCTAGTTGGTTTAAGTCTGGTGAAAAAACAATCAATCAACAAGTTCAAGAGGCTTGGAAAGACGGGCAACAGATAGAAATTAGCTATATGGATGAAAAAGGGGATGTCACTTCTCGTAAAATAGATATTCAGAATATACGTGGTAACAAAATTAAAGCCTTTTGTCATTTACGGGATGCTTTGCGAATGTTTGATCTGGATCGGGTTAAATCAGTTAAAGTAGCTGGTAAGATGCAAAGCTTTCAAAAAACTTTAATATAATTAAAATCGCCCTTGAGGCGGTTTTTTAGTTTGACCATTTTATATTGTTATGCTTAAATATTATAATCATTTCGTTCATTAAACAATCAAAATAAGGAAAAGACAAATGTATACAAAAATCGCGATTATCGGTGGCACTGGAATGGGTCAGTTGTTAGGCAGTGGTAAGATCAAGTGTGTTAATACACCATATGGACCAGCTAGCATTCATGAAATGTCAGTCGATGGCAAGGAGATCTTATTTGTTGATCGTCATCATTTGGAGCCAAAACATGAAGGGGATTCTGTAATTTTTCGTTTACCTCATCAACTAAATCACAAAGCCTACATGTATGCTTTGCATAATGCTGGCGTAGAGTTTGTGATTGCCGCTTCGGCCGTTGGAGGGATTAATGGACCCAACGATATTAACGGCCTTAGAGTTGGGTCAATTGTCATGCCAGAGGACTTTGTTGATCTGTCGGGTGGGCCTTACACTTTTGCCAGAGAAGGAGGTCTTGTTCATGAAGAAGCCTTTCATCGCTCGCCTGTAGACATGCTTTGCTCCAAATTACGTAGCTTGGTTGAGCATCATGTTGATTGTCCTAGAGGAATTTTATCTTGCGTAAAAGGTCCTCGTTATGAGACGCCAGCTGAGGTACGTGTACTTCGTGATCAATATCATGCCAATTTTTTGGGCATGACTACGGCTGTTCCAGAGGTGGTTTTAGCTCGTGAAGCAAGCATGCATTATTTTTTATTTGGCACCGTGACTAACATGCCTTTAGAGGGTCCACCGGCTGATGGTGCTGATGTGAAAAAAGCAATTAAGCAAGCGCAGGATCGTTTGATAAAGATCATTAATCCATTGATCCACATCCTTGCAAATGCAGCTCCTGAATTCAAGTGTCAATGCATCAGCTCACCATCTGTCTTTGAGCTCTGTAAGTAAACAGAATAAGAGTATAAACATAAAAGCCTTTCGTTTTCACGAAAGGCTTTTTCTTTTGTTTATTTTTCAGCAAGTTTAACAGTATTGTATAAAAGCATTGCTACGGTTACCGGACCGACGCCACCGGGGACTGGAGTAATATGACTAGCTTTTGTAAAAGCACTACTATAATCAACATCGCCGACAGTATAATTATTGTCTATTTTGTTAGTGCCAATATCGATGATGATAGAATCTTGCTTGATCATGTCAGCTGTAATAAAGAATGGTTTGCCAATAGCGGTAATTAGGATATCTACTTGTTGGCATTTATTTTTTAATTCAGTATCATCCGGTGATAAAATAGTAGTGTTTATTTTACGATCATTAAGCAATTTAGCTAATGGCTGGTAGAGGATTTCATTTTTAGCAATAATTAAAGCTTGTTTTCCGACCAAGTCTTCTTCGGTGCTTTCTATTAGTTTAATAATACCTAATGGTAATCCAGGAACAAAGTTTCCACTTTGATTAATAAATTTATCTATATTTTGTGGATGAAAACCATCAACATCTTTAGCGGGATCCATGGCTTGGATAATTTTATCAGTGTCCAAATGTTTAGGTAGAGGAAGTTGAATTAAAATAGCGTCAACATTTTCATCATTATTCAAAAAATTTACAACTTCCAAAACTTTGTCTTGTGATGTATCGGTATCTAGTAAGTATTCATGAAATTCAACCCCAACTTCTTCACAAGCTCTCTTTTTTAAGTTTACATATAGTCTACTTGCTGGATCTTCGCCAACCAAAACTACAGCTAAATTAGGATTTAGTTTTTTTTCTACAATTTCATTTTTTACTTCTTGTCTTATTTCTTTGGCGATAGCTTTGCCATCAATCATTTTTGCCATAGTTTTATAATTCAGGATAAAGAGGAAAATTATTCATCAAGTCTAAAACTTTTTGTTTATTTTCTTCACTTGCTTGTTTAGTTTTCAAGACATCTATAATAACATCAGAGATAATCTCCATGTCAGTCTCTTTCAGGCCACGACTAGTCAAAGCAGCAGTTCCCAAACGAATGCCAGATGGATCCATTGGTTTGCGTGTATCAAACGGGATTAGATTTTTGTTAGTGAAAATATGAATTTGATCTAGTAAAGTTTCAGCTTCTTGGCCAGACAATCCAAGTGGAGTGACATCGATCATTAATAAATGATTATCAGTACCACCAGAAATCATTCTAATATCAGCGGCTCTAAATTTATTTTCTAAAGTTTTAGCATTAGCCAATACTTGTTTTTGGTAAACTGCAAATTCTGGCTGTAAAGCTTCTTCAAAAGCTACGGCCTTAGCAGCAATGATATGCTCTAGTGGGCCACCTTGTAATCCCGGAAAAACAGCTGAGTCTATTTTGCGAGCTAGATTCTTTTTGTCATCTGGATTTATATGGTCTTTTATTTTAGACAAAATCAAAGCACCACGTGGACCACGTAAAGTTTTGTGAGTAGTAGTTGTAATTACATCAGCATAGAGGACTGGATCAGGATGAAGCTTGGTGGCAACTAGACCGGCAATGTGAGCCATGTCTACCATTAAGTAAGCACCAACACTGTCAGCTATTTCTTTGAATCTGGCAAAATCAATTTGTCGAGAATAAGCAGAGGCGCCAGCTAGAATTACCTTTGGTTTATGTTTTTTGGCTTGTGCCTCTACTTCATCAAAATCTATTAGCTCTGTTTTTTTATCTACTCCATAGCTAACAAAGTTGTATGACTTACCAGAAAAGTTTACCGGATGACCATGAGTCAAATGTCCGCCATGAGCTAAAGAGAATCCCAAAATAGTATCGTGCAAATCACATAAAGCAAAATAAGCTTCGGCATTGGCTGTAGAGCCAGAATGTGGCTGGACATTAGCATGTTCAGCGCCGAAAAGTTTCTTAGCTCGTTCAATAGCTAAGATTTCGGATTGATCAACAAATTCGTTACCGCCATAGTAACGTTTGTTCGGATAACCTTCAGCGTATTTATTGGTCAGTACCGAGCCGGCCGCTTCCAAGACAGCCTGAGAAACAAAGTTTTCACTGGCAATCATTTCAGCGCCATTGCGTTGGCGATTGAGCTCTTTTTTTATAATCTCCGCTATTTGCGGATCTGTATTTTGTAGGTTTTTCATAAGATATTATTTTAACTCTCCTAATCCTTCCTCTTCAAGTTCAAGGCAAAGATATAGACATTCACAATTTTCACAAATTGGACAAATTTCTGTCCATTTCTGTCCATTTTTTTCGCATTCTTCCTGAGTCATTCGTGGTGTATTATTTGTATTTTGAGTGCAACCAGTAACAAGAAAGATGCTCAGGATTATTAGTAATGTAAGATTAATTTTTTTCATAGTGTAAGATTAATTTTTCATAAATTAATTATAACATTATTTTAATGTTTTGGTTACATAAGTACCTTCTGATTTGTAGCCAAGTTTTTTATAATAATTTCTTACGCCGATTCCTGAGATAACAGCTATTTTATTTAATCCTTGTTTTAAAGTTAATTTTTCAGCTTCTGCCATCAAGCGTTTACCTAAACCTAAATGTTGAGTTTTAAATATAGTTTTATCTTTATCTTTACTGTCAGTGACGGGGATCATCTTACCATAAACATGAAGTTCGCGTACAAGAGAAGCATTTTCTAGCTCAGGGAAAATATTTTTAGCCACCTCATCATTTATACGTAAGCGTAAGAAGCCATAAATTTTTGTCTGGTCATCATTTTCAAAGCTCAAGAACCATTCAGTTCCTTGGGAGGCTTTATATTCTCTTGTTACCAATTCAATTTGATTTATATCAACTTCTTCATTTCGTACTTCACGACAACGAATACATTTACAGGATCCTCCTGCTTCTTTTAGCTCTTGCTGCAGTTTTTGTCGTAAATTAGTGATTTTGTTTCCAGCCAAGATGCTTTCTTCAGGGATATCACGAATCAATCTGTTGATTCTGACATAAGGAGGTGTTATTTTTTTGACCTCTAATAATAAGTTTAATAATTCAGTTTTAGAATAAGGTTTATATTTACCTTCTTCTAGCCATTTATTTAATTCAGCAAATTCATTGACGATGCAAGGATATATTTTTATTTGATCTGGTTGTAAATCTGGAGAATTAAAAACATATTTAAACATTTCTAAATCCTTAGCAGGGGTAGAGCCCGGTAAGTCAGGCATATAGTGATGGTCTATTTTGATGCCCACTTCTTTTAACAGACGAGTAGCTTTAATGGATTGTTCAATAGTGTGACCACGTTGGATGAGATCCAAAATTTTATTATCAGTATGTTGGACGCCAAGCTGGACACGGGTGCAAGCTAAATTACGCATTCGTTTAATCTCTGCCTCATTAATAAAATCAGGTCGAGTTTCTAAAGTTAGGCCAATAATTTTGTATTTAGTATCTTCATTAATTTTTTGTTCTTCTATTAGGGATAATTTTTTACGTTCTTTTTTTTGTTCCATGGTATTAGCTGCATAGAAAAGATCTCGAATAAATTCTTGTTGATAATCATCCGGATAAGCAGACCAAGTGCCGCCTAAAACCAATACTTCCAATTTGTCTACTTGATGGCCGTTATTTTCTAGAGCTTTAATCCGCATAGTCATCTGACGAATAGGGTCAAATAAGTTTAACTTAGCTCGCATCGCCGCTGGCTCATTAGATAGATAGCTTTTTGGCATATCTGGTTCACTTGGGCAATAGATGCATTTTCCAGGACAAGCAAAAGGTTTACTCAACACCGTTATTACAGAAACACCAGATAAAGTACGAATTGCTCGCTTGATTAATAGACGAGTTAATTTTTTATCTTCAACTAAAACACCATCTTTAAGTAATTGACGATAAGATGAAATCAATGTAGCCTTAGGCAGAGGAGCTATCTTGTATTTATTGAATATTTTTCTCAAAGTAGTAGAAAAATCTAAATCATCAGCAAAATTTAATTCTGCTAATTCTTTGACGATATTATCTATTATATTTTGATCTACCATGAATAAAACAACTAAACAATTAAAAGAAGTGTATAATCAGATTTCCCAGGAGTTTTCAGCTTCACGTGTTTTTCCGTGGGAAGAATTACAAGTTTTTATACCATATATAAAGGATAATTTCAAGATACTAGATTTGGGTTGTGGCAATGGTCGTTTATTGAAATCTTTAGCAGAGGGCAATAAACAAATTGATTACACGGGCATTGATTTTAGTGAGGGCTTAATTAGTCAGGCCAAACAACAATTTCCTGATCATAAATTTACAGTAGCCGATATACGGAAGATAGATTTTCCAAAAGAAAGTTTTGATATGATTTTTTCTATTGCTGCTTTTCATCATTTAGATAGCAGAAAAGATCGAGCTGAGTTATTAAAGAAAATGAATCATTGGCTTAAACCGGGTGGTTATTTATTTATGACTAATTGGAATTTATTACAAAAAAAGTATTTGAAAAATTATTTTAAATTTTGGTGGCGTAAAAAAGCTTGGAATGATTTTTTTGTTTCTTGGCAACAGTATTCAGGAGACAATAAACAATTATGGCGATACTATCATAGCTTTACTAAGACTGAATTAGAAAATTTATTAAAAAAATCTAAATTTAATTTAGAGCCAAAAGGTGTTTATCATACCAAATGGAATATAAATTGTTTTGTTAAAAAATAAGATATGAAAAAAGTAAAGAAAAAATTAGATATAGAATTATTAGCACCAGCCGGTTCTTATGAGGCTTTGCAAGCGGCCATAGATAACGGAGCTGACTCGGTATATTTTGGTATTGGCCAAATTAATATGCGTAAAGTAGCAGCTGCTAATTTTGATTTTGATGATCTTAAAAAAATAGGTCAAATTTGTCGTAAGCATAAAGTTAAAACTTATTTAACAGTTAACACGATTTTGTATGATCATGATTTAATTTTAATGCGAAAGATTATAGACGCAGCTAAATCAGAAAAAATTGATGCAGTGATTGTAGCTGATATGGCAGCTGTTTTATATGCCCAGAGCATAAAGATACCAATGCATATTTCTACCCAAGTTTCTATTTCAAATACAGAGGCAGTGAAATTTTTTGCACAGTATGCAGATACAGTTGTCTTAGCTAGAGAATTGACATTGCCGATGATAGAAAAAATTACTAAACAAATAAAAAAAGAAAAGATAACTGGACCGAGTGGAGAGCTTGTCAAAATAGAAATGTTTGCTCACGGAGCTTTATGTATTGCAGTTTCTGGACGCTGTAGCATGAGCTTGTTCCAATACAACGCTTCTGCAAATAGAGGGGCTTGTCAGCAGACTTGCAGACGTAAATTTAAAGTGACAGATGAAGAAACAAATCAAGAGCTAGTAGTAGATAATAATTATATTATGAGTCCAAAAGATATCTGCACTATTGGTTTTTTGGATGACTTTATTGATGCTGGAGTCCAAGTTTTGAAACTAGAAGGACGAGGTAGATCTCCAGAATATGTAGCAAAAGTAGTAAAAGCTTATCGCGAAGCATTAATCGCCATAGAAAATAATGAATATAATTTAGATAAAAAAGTAGCCCTAGAAGCAGAGCTAAAAACAGTATTTAATAGAGGATTTAGTGATGGATATTACCTTGGTAGGTCAGAGCAAGAGTGGGCAGCAAGCGCTGGCAATCAGTCTAGTGAAGAAAAATTTTTCGCTGGTGTAGTGACTAATTATTTTTCTAAAAATAAAATTGTAGAAATTCAGTTGCAAGCTCAAGATACAAAGCTTGGTGATAATTTTTCTATAACCGGAGTGACAACCGGAGTTGTTTTTGATAAAATAAAATCTCTTCGCAATGAAAAAGAAGAGGAAATTAAAAAAGCAGATAAAAAAGAATTAATAACCATAGCTTTAGATAAAAAAGTGCGTAAAGGAGATAAGTTTTATCTAATAAAAAAACGAGAAGGCTCAAATTAAATATATATATGTCAAAAAAATATAAAGTAGTTCATGATAGACAAAATTGTATCGGCTGCGCAATGTGTGCTCAGCTTTGTCCTCAGTCATGGAAGATAAGTGAGGAAGATGGCTTGGCAAGTCTAGAGGGAGCTGATAAAAAAGGTGATTTGCACGTTGGAGAAATTCACGAAAGTGACCTAGAAGATAATCTAAATGCTGAAGCTTCTTGTCCAGTTAATGTTATTAAAGTTGAGTCTGAATAAAATTTTCTAAACAAAAAACACCCTCGACTATAGTCAGGGTGTTTTTTGTTTTATTTAATGCATAAGCTCTACTTCGTTTATAGTTTTACCTCTATTATTTACTTCTAGTTCAAGACACTGATAGCCCTTGTCATGATTCCATCTTTCATCAAATGCGCCGTATCGATAATCCATATCTTCCTTGGATGATGCAGTTAAAAAGTCAGTGCATAATTCATATTTCGTATCATTGATTATTAAGTATTTTATTTTTTTATTATTATATTCGTTTGTAATTGTATCTTCAGATATAGGGTATAGATTTTGCTCTAATAACTCATCCATGTCAGATGGTAGCGAGCCTTTATTGGTATGATAGGCATTCACAGCTTGATAAATGCTGTTTAATTTATTAACAGTTTGGCTATCTATTCTTTGATTTCTTGCTGTATTTGGAGAATCAATAGTGAAAAATGCTCCAATTAATACAACGATGATAGCTATCAGTGAGCTATAGAAGAAAACTTTTACACCAGCAGTTTTGATCTCAAGATTTCTTTTAATGTCATAAAGGTAAAAAGAAAATATGCCACCGCAGATTACCAGAATAGTCAAAGTTTTCAAAATACTTTTAGTTGTCAACTCACCTTCAAAAAATCTATTTAAAGTGATTATCAGCCAGACCAAAATGATAACAGCAGTTATTAATAAAATAAGGTAAGTAAGCCAGCGACGAATTGCTGAGTGATTATCTAGTCTTTTGTGGGCGATTTCTTTGTTGATAAATTTTATTATCACATAGTAAACAGGGGTAGCAATAATCAAAGATGAGATAGCAAATTTCATGGCCTCATCTAAATAGCGACCTCCCCAGGTAGCTGCAAAATCAACTATGTATTTGTTGATCATTTGAAAGATAGCGATGCCAGAAGAAATAGCTACAAAAACTAGAGCTACCAAAGATAGTAAATACAAAAAAGTTATTTTTGCATTGTTAGGTTTTTGGATTTCCATATTTTTGTGTTAAATTATTTAACCAATTTTGGCCGACTAATATTAGATGATGGTTTAGGATTACTAGAAATGGGTAAGTTAGAGTTACGGTTACCAGAAATTCCACCAGTATTAGCGTTAGGCTTGTAGGGCATATTTTTAGAATCTGATAATTTTTGTGCATATCGATTTTTCAAAAATTCTGGTAATTCTTTTCGAGTAGATGCGTTTTTAGATAAAGGTCCTATCGTAGGCGCTTTCGTACCTTCTGATAGAGATGCCAGCAATTTTCTAATTTCTCTCTTATCTTCTCTTGTGACATTACCGCTTTTTAATATCTCTTGAAAATCTTCACGTTTTGCTCGTCTGTCATATCTTCCTCTTCTAATTAATTTTTGTCTTTTTTTTACGACTTTCATTATGGCCTCAGTATTATCTCTGAGATTTTTGAGTTCACCAAATTTAGTCGCCTTGTATAATCTTTTTTCAAAACTATGTGACTGAATGCCAGTGCCACCAGTAGCACGAAATCGTTTTTCCATACTACCACCCACTAGTTTGCCAATTTCTTTTTTTGATAATCTACCCATAATTATTTTTTATTTACTAAAATATCTAAAACATCTTGAGCTGATTTTTCTCCCATGATGCCTTCGAAAAAGCGTAAACGATCAAATTCAGACAAAAGTATGATTACAAATATGATTGTACTACTGAAGATTGCTTTTAAAATTGAACTAAATAAAGCATATTGAGAAGGTATGCCAGAAACGCTGGCCAGAAGAATGGCAGCTAAAGAATAAATTAAGATCCATTGAAATTTTGGTATTCTTTCGTTATGTAAGGCAATCATTTTTTTCCTTGCTACCTGCATTTTTCCTAAAGAATCCAAAATTCTTGTAGTAGTGCCAGTTTTTAAAGAATCCAACATTTTATTTTTTGTTGTTTTCTCTAATAGTGCGTGCATTTCAGTCAAAGTAGATGATTTGTTTATAAAATTATAATCCCAAGCTTTATTTTTGAGAATTTTTTGATAATATTTTTTGATAATAATAGATGCATGCTTTTGTGCTTCTTTGCTTAAATGTCCAAATTTCCTGTACAAAGCGGACATCTCGCCATCAAAAATATTAATTTGATCTCTAATAGCGCTATAGCGGGCTCCTTGTCTAGAGATAAAAAACCCAGTAAATATTGCGAATAAAAAGGTAGAGATTGTTAACAGCATCTGTGGATGTTCGCCAAAGTATACATAAATAAAATAATATAAGAGTAGAAAGAATAGAAAAATAATGGTATTCATGTTGATGTAATTTTTCATAATAGTAATTGGATAATATTTATTTTAATTTTATTTTTTTATGATAGCAAGAGTTCATTGGTAAGCTGTTGTTATTCTATCATTTTGTGTTTAAATGAGCAATTTTATCTAGCTATTGTTTTAATCAAAAATATGCTAAAATATAAGCAATTATTATTAATAAATTAACATTATGTTTAAAAAAGTAGGGTTTTTAGCGATATTTTTGAGTCTATTTCTATTGCCAATGTCTTTGTTGGCCATGGAGTTACACAGGGGTGATGTAGTTTTTGTAGCGGCTGATCAAAAAATAGATAAAAATTATTATGCTGCTGGCCAAAGTGTAGAAATTTATGGTGAAATAAACGGTGATTTATTTTTAGTAGGTCAAAATATAATCATTGACTCCGAAAATATTAATGGTGATATTTTTGCAGCTGGCAGTAGCTTGACTATAAAAGGTCAGATTAATGGATCCGTACGTTTTGCCGGTGAAAGACTTAATATTGATGGACAAGTTAGTAAAAATGTTTTTTTTGCTGGACAAATAGCGATGATCGGAAGTGAATCCGTAGTTGGCGGACATATGACAGCTTGGGGACAGCAAGTTAGCCTACGGGGACAAGTAACAGGTGATCTAGAAGGTGGAATGGATATACTAACAGTTAGTGGGCAAGTAGGACAGGATATTGATTTATATTTATCAGGAGACAATGTAGATGCTTTACAATTAACAGATGAGGCTATTGTTGATGGCTCGGTAAGATATCATGCTTGGCAAGAATTAAATATTTCTGAGCAAGCACAAATTGGTGGTGAAGTTGTTTTTAATAAAATGACTAAACATGTAAAATCAGACTTTGGAATACCTGTATTGTGGAGTATGGTTTTGAAATTTTTTGGTATGTTAGTGGTTGGTATGTTATTGATTTATCTTCTACCAAAATTACTTCCCTATGTTACTTCTAGAGTTAAGAAACACCCAGCTAGAACTTTATTTATTGGTTTAGCTACTTTGATTTTGACACCAATTATTAGCATTCTTTTGATGATCACTATTATTGGCCTACCGTTAGCTTTTATTATTTTAGGCGCTTGGGTAATTGCATTGTATGTAGCAAAAGTTTTAGCTGCTTGGCTAGTGGGTAGTTGGTTAAAAAATAAATTTTTAGCTAATTATAAATGGTCAAAAGTTTCTGTCTTAGCTTTAGGTATTTTGGTATATGTGCTTATCTGTAAAATCCCAATCGTTGGTTGGATTGCAGTATTTATTTTATATCTATGGGCATGGGGCGTAATAACTAGCATTATACATAGAAAAGGACTTAAATAAATTATTAAGCTTATAGCGCTATGGAAGAAAGAATTTTTAAAGCTTATGATATTCGTGGAATATACGGCAAAGAATTTAATAAAGAGGATGTAAAAAAAATAGCACAAGCTTATTTATATACTATTTCTCAAAAGCTAAATAAGCCGATCAAGGAATTGCATTTGGCTGTTGGTAGGGATATTCGCGCTTCATCAGAAGAGTTACTTGATACAGCTATTGAAGTATTTTTATCCTATGGTGTGACAGTAGATACTTTTGGTTTATTTTCTATTAATGATTTTTATTTTTCTATTGGTTATTACAAATACGATGCGGGTTTCATGGCTACTGCTTCTCATAATCCTCCAGAGTATGGCGGTGTAAAAATGGCCTTTCTTTCTTTGGAGCAAGATGATGTTTTGAATTTTGTCAGTGGAAAAGAATTGTACCAAGAATTAATTCAAATGGAATTTCCTTTATCAGCCGAGCAACTACCAGGGCAATTAAATGAAAAAGAAGCTTTTGTCGATCACTTGGAGCATGTTTTATCTTTTGTGGATATTAGTAAAATTAGACCACTGAAAGTTGTAGTAGACACGGGGAATGGCATGAACGGTTTAATGATTCCTAAAATTTTCGATAAAATCCCATGTGAACTTATACATTTATTTCCAGATTTGAATTCAGATTTTTCTAATCGTCCACCAAATCCATTAGCTGAAGGTGCAGCTGATCAATTAGCAGCTAGAGTACAAGCAGAAAATGCAGATCTTGGAGTTATTTATGACGTAGATGGTGATCGTATGTTTTTAGTAGATGAAAAAGGTGGGTTTGTTAGGGGTGATATGGTTTTATTATTACTTGCTCAAACCATGCTGAAGAAATATCCTCAGGGTGGTATTGTCTATAATCTTATCTGCTCTCATGCTGTGCCAGATTTAGTGACTAAATGGGGCGGGCGTCCAATTCGTAGTGAAGTGGGCTATGTAAACCTTTCTCGTCACATGAATCAAGAAGATGGAATTATGAGCGGTGAGTTATCTGCCCATTTTGCTTTTAGAGATAATTTTTATGCTGATAACGGATTTATTGCCTTACTCCTTGTTTTGCAGACTATATCTGAAGGTGATCGTAAGTTATCAGAGATCATCAAAGAGTTTCAGCTTTATGCCAAAGGCGATGAGATTAATTTGCCAGTTGAAGATATACCAGCTGCCTTAGATAAGATTCGTAACATGTTCCAAGATAATATTAAAGATGAGATTGATGGCATTACGGCTGAGTTTGAAGATTGGTGGTTTAATGTTCGACCATCTAATACCGAGCCCTTATTGCGAGTAACCGTAGAAGCTGCTAACCAGCCAATGCTACAAGAAAAAACTAAAGAAATTATAGATTTAATTAATAATTAAACTTTAAATTTATGTGGTATGTAATTGGAGTTATTTTATTCATTATTATTATCTCCATTCGTCAGATTAATCAATATGAACGAGGAGTAACATTTTTATTTGGTAAATATACCAAGGTAAAAGAACCAGGTTGGCGTTTGATCTTTCCTATTATCCAACAAATGCAAAAAGTAGACATTAGGGTCAAGGCCGTGGATGTGCCAGATCAAGATGCTATTACTAGAGACAATGTTTCTGTAAATGTTAATGCAGTTTTGTATTACAAAATTCAGTCATCAGAAAGAGCAATTTTGGAAGTAGAGAATTTTTCTTATGCTGTTTCGCAATTAGCTCAGACTACAATGCGAGATGTAGTTGGTGAAGTATATTTAGATGGCTTATTAACTCAACGCGATGAAATTTCTAGTCGTATCCAACAAATTGTAGATAAAGCGACTGATCCATGGGGAATCAAAGTTGTCTCTGTTGATCTAAAACACATTGAGTTACCAAAAGACATGCAACGTACAATTGCTAAGCAAGCCGAAGCAGAGAGAGAAAAACGAGCGGTAATTATTAAGGCCCAAGGTGAGGTAATAGCTGCTGAAAACATGGCTAAAGCAGCAAACACACTATCAGGAGCTACTGGTGCTTTACATCTAAGGACTTTACAGTCAATAAATGACTTATCATCTGATCAATCAAATACGGTAGTACTTGCTTTACCTCTAGAAATTTTGCGAGCTTTTGAGGGTATGGGCAAGAGTAAAGAAAAATAGTTTTCATGATCGGAATATTCGATTCAGGTTTTGGTGGCTTGGCAGTTTTTCGAGAAATAGTAAGAGCTTTGCCAAAGTATGATTATATTTATTTGGGAGACAATGCTCGTGCTCCTTATGGAGATTTGAGTCAGGATGTTATTTATCAATATACTCAGCAAGCTGTTGATTATTTATTTACTCATGATTGTAATTTAATTATTTTAGCTTGTAATACAGTTTCAGCTGAAGCTTTGCGTAAATTGCAACAAGAATATCTGCCTTTTAAATATCCTGGCAAAAATGTTTTAGGTATTATTAGGCCTTTATCAGAAATAGCAGCTAGTACAAGTAAGAATAAAAATATTGCAGTTCTAGGAACACAGAGCACGATTAATTCAAATGCTTATCAAGTTGAGTTACAAGAGCAAGATAAAAACATTCAAGTCATCCAGCAAGCTTGTCCGTTATTGGTTTCTCTAGTTGAAGATTCACAAGAAAAGACAGAGTCATCACAATCCGTGTTACATAATTATTTGGCACCATTAGTTGGCGAAAATTTTGATACTTTAATTTTAGGCTGTACACATTATTCATTTTTTCATGATCAGATAGAGAATTTTTTTAAGAAACGTGTTAAAATAATTGAGAATGGTCAAAGTATAGCAAAAAAGTTGACTGACTATATTAAACGTCATCCGGCCTTCGGCTCCCGTTCGGCCTCGAGCTTACGGCCGAGTGGCGAGGTCGCTCAGGCTCGAGGAGAGTTTAGTACCATGCCTACCGGCAGGCAGGAAAACGCAGAAAGTAAGCAGAGAGTTTTTTTAACGACAGGCGATAGTAAGAAATTTGATCAAGCAGCCAAAAAATTTTTAGGCCAAACAATAATATCACAAAAAATTAAATTATAAAAAAATGACAAAGAAAAAATTAAACAACACAAAACCAGAGGTAGCCTTTTTTGAAATTGAACCTTGGGAGCAAGAGTATATTAAAAAAGGTCTTAAGGGATTTAAGTTACGTTTTTTTGAAAACATTATTGGAAAAAAAGATCTAAAGAATTTAAAAAATATTTCTGTACTATCTCCTTTTATTTATTCCAAAGTTGATAAGAATATTTTGGAAAGTTTACCGGCCCTTAAATTAGTAGCTACTCGTTCAACTGGCTTTGATCATATTGATGTTGCAGGGGCCGATAAGAAAAAAGTAAAAGTTTGTAACGTGCCTTTTTACGGAGAGAATACTGTAGCCGAACATGCTTTTGCTTTGATTTTATCTTTGTCTCGTAATATTCACCTGTCTCATGAGCGAACCATGAAAGGAGACTTCCGTTTAGATGGTTTACAAGGTTTTGATTTAAAAGATAAAACTATTGGTATTATTGGCGGGGGACATATTGGACAACATGTTGCTAGAATTGCCCGTGGTTTTGAGATGAATATTTTGGTGTCAGATCCAAATCGTGATCCAAAATTGGCTAAACGTTTTGGCTTTAAATATACCTCTTTAGAGAATTTATTAAAAAAATCTCAGGTGATTACTTTGCATGCGCCTTATAATAAACACACTCATCATTTAATTAATTGTAAAAATATTAAATTAATTCAACCGGGCACTATTTTGGTTAATACTGCACGTGGTGGTTTGATTGATACTACAGCTTTAGTGGAAGCATTACATGATGGTCGTTTAGCTGGCTTAGGAACAGATGTTTTAGAAGCAGAAAAATATGTTTTTAAAGAAGAAAGAGAATTAGTATCACCAAAATTTACTGGCAAACCAAAAGAAGATAAGGAATGGCTTAAGACCATCGTTGAGCAACATGTGTTGATTAATTCTAGTCAGGTAGTAGTTACCCCTCATAATGCTTTTAATAGTAAAGAGGCTCTACAGAGGATTCTTGACACAACAATAGAAAATATTACTAAGTGGTATACTAAAAAGAAATTAAATAATCAAGTTATCATAAAAAAATAGTTTACTATTTTAAATAAAAAAATAATTGGTATTAGAAACCAATTATTTTTTTTATTTCAGCTAAATTTTTATCTGCGATTTTTTGAGCCTTTTTCGCTCCGTTTTTTATTATCTTATCTATCTTCAGTGGCTGCGTTTCATAGTTAGCGATTTTAATCTGAATGGGTTTTAGAAATTTTAATATTTCTAAGGTCAATTCTTCTTTAAGTTCACTATTCATGAGTTTGCCAGCAGCATGTGCTTTTTCCATTTTTTGATGTTTACTTTTTTTACCAAAGTAAGAATAAAGTTCTAGTAGATTTTTTACACCCGCCTCATCAGTAACCGCTTTTTTAATTTTGTGAGTTACAGTTTCCTCATCATCTCGGATAGCGATATAACTAGCTGGCCCTAGTGATTTACTCATTTTTTTCTTAGAATTGTTTAGCGACATTAGACGTTGAGCAGGGGAGAGGATTGGTTTTATTTCTGGGAAATATCTTTTGTAACGATTATTAAATTTCCTAGCGGCTATTCTGGTCAATTCCAAATGTTGTAATTGATCTTTACCAACCGGAACCACATCACCTTTATAGATTAAAATATCCGCTGCTTGCAAGCTAGGGTAAGTTAATAGCCCAGCATTAATATTATTAATATTTTTTTGTGACTCATCTTTAAATTGAGTCATGCGGCTTAATTCAGCAACTGGCATCAGACAGTTAAAGATCCAGCCTAATTCAGCGTGGCCAATAATATCTGATTGACGGAAGAAGGTGGTTTTTTTAGGATTAATACCCAAAGCTAATAAATCAATAATTAATTCATGAGTTTGTTGTTTGAGATCTCTGGGGTCTATCTCTATAGTCAAAGCGTGTAAGTCGGCAATAAAAAAGAAGCACTCGTATTCTTTTTGTAGTTCTACCCAATTTTTGATTGCCCCTAAATAGTTACCTAAGTGAATATTGCCAGTTGGTTTGATACCAGATACTAATCTTTTCATATATTTTGATTATTAATATTGATTTAATTGTAGTCTAAGATAGCCTCTTGGTCAATCTAGCATCATTTTATAGAAATATAAAAACCCAGACTTTTGTGAGCCTGAGTTTTTATTAAAATAGATATAGATTAAACCTCAATTACAACTGGTAAAACCATTGGACGTCGTTCTGTTTTTTGAAAAATAAATTGTCCTAAATCATTTCTTAATTTATTTTTGATGAAACTATCATCAGCAGCAATTTGAGTTTTATTAGCATCGTTAACAATCTTTTTGATTTTGTTACGCATGTTTTCTACTAGCTCTTTGTTTTCTTTCATATAGATAAATCCACGTGAAATAATATCAGGTGAGCTCATCAGTTTGCCGCTTTTACGAGATATTGTAGCGATTACCACTACCATGCCATCGTCAGCCATCATTTTACGGTCACGTAATACTACGTGAGAAACATCGCCTATGCCTAGTCCGTCAACAAAAACATAATCGGTTATTACTTTTTGTTTGGTCATGCGCACGCCTTTTTTATCGGCTTCTATTACTGAACCATTATCAGGAACAAAAATATTCTTTTCTTTCATGTTTAATTTCAAAGCAATATTTTTTGATTCCTTTAACATGTAATGATAAGCATAGACTGGTATATAATAGTCAGGCTTAATTGTTTTAATCATGTGGGCGATATCACTTCGATTGCCATGACCAGAAACATGGATGTCCATTAATTCTCCATGAATAACATTATCACATTGTCTATATAGACCATCTTTTAAGCGTTGGATGGTATTTTCATTACCAGGAATAATAGAGGATGACAAAACTATAGTGTCACTTTTCTTTATTTTAATATGACGATGGGTACCAGTGATCAAGCGTGATAACACAGCATTGCCTTCACCTTGAGATCCGGTAGCAATAATTATTAATTTATTGTCTGGATAATTATGTATTTGATCTACCTTTATGAAAGTATGTGGCTTAGCTTTAATGTAGCCGTGTTCTTTGGCTAGTTCAACATTCATCTTCATGCTGTAACCATCTAGGGCTACTTTTTTACCAAGTTTTTCAGCTTGTTCGACAATCCAACCAACTCTTTCTATTTGTGAAGAGAAGGTACCAATAATGACACGACCAGGCGCGTTGGTTATTAGCTTAGTAATATTATCTTCCATTTTACTATGAGATGCTGATGGTCGTACATCAATAGAGCCTAAACTTTCTAGCATCAAAGTAGTTGGTCCTTTTAGTTTTGATAAATGTGAATAGTCTAGAACTGGATTATTATTTTGATCTCTTTCTAGAGTCCAATCACCAGGATGAATAATGGTATTGACCGGTGTTTCTAAAATTACACCAACGGCATCCATAATTGAGTGTTCCATTTGGAAAAATTTACTAGTAATTTTACCAAGCTTAAATGAAGAATTTAAGTCTTTTATTAAAATATTTTTTAATCTATTAGCGCTACCTTTTTTGTAGTCGTCCATTTTATGTTTAATCATAGAAATGGTCAAAGGACGACCAATGACCAGAGGATAGCCTAATTGCTCTAATAGAATAGGAGCTGCTCCAATATGATCTAAGTGACCATGAGAAAAGATTACGGCTCTAATATTTTTTTCCTTACCCTTAAGATAAGAAATATTTGGGATAACATAATCAATCCCTGGCATATCTTCTTCAGGGAAGCCCATTCCCATATCTAAAATGACGATGTCATTTTCATATTCAAAGATAGTCATATTACGTCCAACTTCTTCGCAGCCACCTAAAGGTATAATCTTTAATTTACCTTTAACTATAACAGCTGGTTTAGTGTTTACTGGTCTTTGAGCTGGTTTTTTATTGGCAATAGGACCTTGTTTGATATTCTTAGGACCCTTGCTAATAGGACGATTTATTTTATTCGGTTTATTTGCTTTGTTTTTAGGTGCAAATTTTTTACCTTTGTTTACTCGCTTAGAATTAGCAGAGTTCATTTGACCTGTTTTTTTTCGTTTTATAGGTCTAGGTTCAACAGATAAAAGATTATCTGTCGTGTCTTTCATTGTGTTCATATGTATTTTAAATTTAATTAGCTTAACAATATTTTAATTGTTAAGTGTACTTTATTAGTTAGACAGAGAGTCTATCAATAAAGTTTGTTTATTTAGATAATTGTCTCTTAGTTTTTAAGTACCAAGAGTGGATATTAGAGAAACGATCAGCTGGCACATTAACAAAGTTTAAATCATTCAAACCTTGTAAATTGCGGCCGACCGGATAAGTATAAGTAGAATTGTATAAGAAAAT
>JABIAL010000034.1 GCA_018653315.1 bacterium | reverse complement strand
CAAACATAGCTTAAGATGCTGGGCAATAGCGCAGCGCCCCGAGCCACAATATAAAAATAAATGGAGAGCGAGCGATCCTGGAAGGGTCCCCGAGCCAAACGAACGTAGCAGCTTAAAAGGCTGTTTTTGTTTTATCTATTTATTCTGCTATAATAAATCTATGAAAAAAATAATAAAAAATAGAGACAATCAAAATATTTCTATAATCATTGAAGAAACTGCAGATCAAAAAGGCTTGGCTTTCATTATGCACGGATTAGGGGGTTTTAAAGAACAACCTCATCTTCAAGCCATCGCTCAAGCATTTAAAGATGCTGGATTTACGACAATTATCTTTGACACTACCAACACACTTGGCAAAGGCGAAAGCGGTGGTAATTATGAAGATGCTACGGTTACGAATTATTATGCCGATTTAGAAGATGTTATAAACTGGGCAGAAAAACAAAGTTGGTATCAAGAACCATTCTGTTTAATGGGCCACAGTCTTGGTGGTATTTGTACAGCTTTATACGCTGAGAATCACCCTAATAAAGTTAAAGGTCTAGCGCCTATCTCGACAGTTATTTCTGGTAAATTGAGTGCAACGACTGAGAAACATGTAAACATTGCTGAAGAATGGGAAAAAACTGGTTGGCGCATTACAGAAAGTATTTCACAGCCAGGAATAACCAAGAAACTTAAATGGTCACACATGACGGATAGGTTGAAATATGATTTATTGCTACAGGTTCAAAAATTAACAATGCCCATGCTACTTATTGTCGGTGATCAAGACAATAGCACACCTATTAAACATCATGAAATATTATACGATAAACTGCCGGCAAAAAAAGAAATGCATATTATCAAAAATGGACCTCATACTTTTAAAGATCTGGAGCACTTAAAGGAAATAAAGAATATTTTTGATAATTGGATAGCTAAAGAAATTCTCTAATTAATTCCCAATAAAAAATCAGGCATTAAGCCTGATTTTTATTTTATAAAACTTCTCCACCAAAAGTATCAACTGCATCATCTACTCCTTCCTCTGAACGGCCTTTAAAATTTTGTTGATTAGTCTTAAAATTTTCATCTATTTTTAAGATCACTGTAATATTTCGACCTAAAATTGAACTTAAAGATTTTGCTATTTCTGCTTTTATATTCGGTTTATCTAATTGTTCAATATGAAAAGGAAACTCAAAGCCCAAAGTAACTTGATTAGCTTGTATTTCTAATGGATGAGCTGTTTGTACAAAACCAGCAATAGATGAATTCAATGGTTTTAAAGCTGCTATTAATTCTGACCATTTTTTTTGTAATAACTCATAATCCTTACTAACAGTTGCTGACGTAGCAGTTACCTTATTGGTTTTATTTGATTCAGATACCATATCAGTAGCTGTAGCCAATAAAAACTCGACACAGGCCAATTCTAAGGGTAATTGATCGATAATTACAGCTTGTTGGCTTTGGGTTTTACTCAATAAAATATTTAATAATCGAGAGATGTCAGCCAGCGGAAAATTAGCAGCATGTTTTTTGATTGCTTCTATAAAATGATCATCAAATTCTAGATGAAAATCAGCGCCTATTATCTGATAAAGCATAATCTGACGGACATATTCTAATAAATCGGCTGTTAAATTATCAATGTCTACTCCTTCGGCAACTAATTTATTTATCTGATTCAAAACAGCTGGTAAATTATGCATTCGTAAACCTTCTACTAATACATCAATCTCCAACCAATTATTACGTGGCAAGACCAAAGAAATCAAGTCGTCAGTTACTTGTCCTTGCGATAAAGCAATTATTTGACCTAATAATGATTCAGCATCACGCAAACAACCTTCGGAGCGACGAGCAATTTGTGTTAAAACCTTATCATCGATAGTTATTTTTTCCCATTCTATAATCTCAGTCAATCTTTTTACCACATCGGCTAGTGGGATTTTTTTAAAATCAAAACGTTGGCAACGAGAAATAATTGTTTCAGGTACCTTGTGAATTTCAGTAGTAGCTAAAATAAAAATTACTCGTTTCGGTGGTTCTTCCAAAGTTTTAAGCAGTGCATTAAAAGCTGATTTGGAAAGCATGTGCACTTCATCAATCACAAATATTTTGTAGCCATTTTTGTTAAACGGTGGCACTTGAGCATTAGCAATGATATTTTCTCGTACATTTTCTACTCCAGTATGAGAAGCGGCGTCAATTTCTATTACGTCCAAAGTCTGGTTATTCAAAAAATTTTGACAAGCCTGACATTTATTACATGGTTCGCTCTCGGTCTCTTTTTTATCCAAACAATTTAATGAACGTGCAAAAAGACGGGCCAAAGTAGTTTTGCCCGTTCCTCTGGGTCCGACAAACAAATAAGCGTGCGCAACTTGGCCAGAAGATATTTCACTTTGCAAAGTTACTTTAATCGGCCTTTGTCCCACAACTTCTTTAAAAAGTTTTGGTCGATATTTTCGGTAAATGACTTCAGACATGGATATTTATAAATCAATTTCTAATTCATTTTCATCTAAAACTTCATTTATTTTATTTGTATTTTTATCTTGATTTGTACTTGATTTTTGCTTAATAGCATTTTCTACGGCAGCCCATTCACTATCAGCATCTTTTGGTACTAAGATTACTATCTCGTCCCCTTCTTCTCCTTTGAAGTAAGTAATGCTAGCTAATAGCACTTTGAATACTTTGTCACCAGCCAGAACTACAAAATCTCCACTACTTTCTTCTTTGACTAAATGACCAACTAATCTTTGTCTTTCTACTGGGGCTATTTGTTTAAATACAAAGGCTCCGTTATTGCCAATATTTAACTTTAAAATATCTCCTTCAACTAATTTTGATTTTGAAGCATAATTTGCTGGCACTGAATATTGCTTACCATCTGGTCCGATCATTACCTGACCATCAAATACTCCTTCAACTACCATACCCTCTTCATCTTGAAATTCTTGGCCAATTTCTGCAGCTTTTAGACTATAATTAACAGCATCTTTAGTTTTTTTACCACCTAATTCACCTAAGATTACCTTGGTTTTTTTGAGCTCCAGTTCTAAATTGTAAACCAAAGATTCTAGTTCTTTGACCTTTTTAGCGTCTGACATTTTTATTTTTATTTTAACTTCGTTTATATTTTTATAATCTAAACATAACATAAAAACGTCCATTTTTCAATAGACGTTTTATAGTTAATTGTTGATAATTTACACGCTCATTCTCCTATCAATCTCAGCATCTATTTGCTGCTTATCTCGACCATATTTCAAGGATGAGAGCTCTTTAATTGCTGCTGCTAGCTCAAAATTACCTTTTTCAGCCATAATTGGGTTAAAGTTAAAAGCCGGTGGCGCAGCATTATCTATTAAAAGACGAATATAACAGGTGTATTTTGGCATATTGATTAAGTCATATTCAGAAACAACCGGAGCCATTTGCTTGGCAATGGTCTCAGCATCCTCTACACCTATTCTATAGGATATAATTGTACCAACATTACCAAAAATAGCATCGCGTACTCCAGTGTCGCCATTTTTTACTAACTGAGCTATAAACTGATGAGCTAAAACTAAACTTAATTTATATTTACGCGCTTCAGATAAAATTATGGAAATACTATCGGTAATAAAATTTTGAAACTCATCAATATAAAGATAAAAATCTTTACGTTGATCTTCTGGTAAATCAACTCTGCTCATAGCAGCAAATAATAATTTACCAATCACAATCATTCCTAATAAATTACTATTCATTTCACCAAGTTTACCTTTGGACAAATTGACTAAGATAATTTTGTTATTATCCATCGCCTCTCTAAAATTAAAAGCGCTCTTACTTTGAGAAATAATAGGACGAAGTAAATCATTAGATATAAATGGTGTTAATTTACTAGTAATATAAGGAACCATATTAGCTAAAGAGGCATCACCGCCAGCTTTTTGTGCTTCTTTTTCCCAAAAATCTTTAACAAATCTATTTGTACACGTAGCAAGCTTAGCTTTTCTGTACTCTTCGTCAGCCAATACTTTTGGAATCTCCAATAAAGTCGCTCCTTTTGATTTATCATCCATGATTAATAACATGGTATTACGCATGTACTGTTCAAACATCGGACCACCTGTTGCTTTTAGATCGTATAATTTATCAAAAATAGCCAACACTTCATTAATCACAAAAGTTTTTTGCTCTTCTGTATCGTATTCCAACATATTTAAACCTAAAGGTCGATCAGAATTTGTAGGGTCAAATAGAATAACATCTTCGACCCTTTCTTTTGGTACATTAGTCAAAGCAGTCT
The DNA here is from genome assembly GCA_018653315.1 of bacterium. GTDB lineage: Bacteria > Patescibacteriota > Patescibacteriia > UBA1558 > GWA2-36-10 > JABIAL01. The sequence continues at coordinate 38,694 of JABIAL010000034.1, read as the reverse complement.
CTACTAAATCTCCATGCGGATCAATTACACAAACGCCTTTACCAGCTTTAATATCTTGAATAATTAAACTTTCTTGTAACACAGATTTACCAGTACCTGTTTGTCCAATAATATACATGTGTCGTCTTCTATCGGCATTTTTTATACGCACTAAACTTTCTTTGCCACGATAAAGATTTTTACCTAAAATCAAACCTTCGGTAGGCATATTTGCTGGTGATGGCGCTTTAACGGCTTCAAGCCAAGAAATATTTGGCGTTTCAGTAGTAGTTAATGGTAGATGAATTACACTAACCATTTCTTCTGAATTTAAAACTAAACGATATTTATCTATAAATTGCCGATAAATAAAGCTATTAATTAAATCATGATCTTTTGTTGGTATAACAGCCTTAAAACTATTACCAAATTCATAAATATTATATTGAGTGTAACTATTCAAAATATCTTGCAATACAGCTTCAGTTCTTACTTGCTCTTTAGCAGCCACAACAACACGAACATTAACATCTAAACCAGGCTTGGATGTTTTTTCTTCGATCATTTTACTAGCCTCCTGCTCCATGGCAGATGCCTGATGTCGATCTTCATTTATATTGGTATTGGTTTCTTTATTTTTACTTTGAGTAGTAACGGCATCAATTAAAAACCCAAACGTTTTACCTAAAAGATTTAAAAAGGTGAGCCCCTTAGCTTTATCTACTGCTGATTCAAATGATTCACCCTTGTTCATGTTTTTAATAATTGTTCTAGCCCGATGATGCCATTTTTTAGGAGCTGAACGAAAAACATATTGCACTACTGCTGCTTCCTCTTTGCCTAATTTACTCAAAACATTAGTAATACTTTCTAAGGGATCATTAGCAAAACTAGGATAAGTTTTAATTGGCAAGGCCACGTCATTGTTAAATTTTAAGCTACCTGCTTTAATAAAACTTTTTGATTGAAAAATATTATAATCTTCAGCATCTTCGAAATAAACATTGGGATATACCGCTTGTAGTTGTTGGATAAAAAATTCTCGATATTTTTTAGGAATAGCTACATAAAAATGTATTAATTCTTCTTTAGCTACTATCTCAAAAGAAAACAAATCTTCTCTTGCTCCATATTTTTTATCTGCTTTTAAAGCAGCTAGTGAGGTAAATAAATTTTCTACTTTACTCAATGTATTGGTGATGTAATCTTTGCTTAATTCTTCTTTTTCGCCTTTGGAGTATTTTGGAATTTTTACTAACAATAAATCTAAACTAACATTTTTGTTCACCTTTTTCTTAAACAAAAATAATAACACTATTAGCGTTATCAACACTAATAGTCCTAAAATTATCAATACAAACCAATATAGTTGAATCTCCATAAAATTATTACTTGTTATAAAGCCTCATTATTTCATCAGCTTTAATTTTAGCTTCTTGTTCCAAAAAATGTTTATTAACCTGAGGTATAATTCTTAACCAATTCATAATTAAGCTAATAACTTTTTTTATTTTAGCCTTACCACCTGCCAATAATCCCTGTATCTCTTTGGCTGTTTGCTCACCTTTTTGCTTAAAAGCTATTTGAGAACTTGCATCCATAGTCAAAAAAACACTTTCTAAGCCTTGCGATAGGATGTTTTCTACCTGTTTAAGTTGAACCTCTGCCTGGGGTATTGGAATTGGAGCAGGTGCGACTGATGGTAAAACAACATCACTAACTTGTTTTAGTGCTTGTTCTGGCGCCTTTGTTTCTGTTTGTTGCTCGGCTGCTTGTTCTGGCGCTTGATTTACTTGTTCAGGAACTTTAGTTGCCTCTGGCGCCACTGTTGGTTGCTCAAAATTTGGTGCTACTTGATTGTCTGGCATAGTTCTAATAAAATAATTAGATAATTATAAATATATTATACCAAATTTTGCTTTAATTAACAAAATCTTGTCTAGTTTTTATTAATTTTTTATAAATCAAATCTCTATTTTGAATATTAGTTAAGATAAAATTTCTTTTTTTAGTTTGCAAACAAATGTCATGTAAGCCTTTTTTCTTTATTTTCCTAATTTTAGCTAAAGAAATTACTCCTTTCTTTTGATAATCTGTTTTGTTTTTTAATGTTAAATGCAGTAAACGACGAGTAGTCAATAAATAACAATCCATTTGTTTAAATAAAATTCTATAGATTATTATAAGTAAAATAAAAATAAGGCTTAGCCATAAAGCAAAACCTTGTCTACCACGAATACTCATTGGATAAAGCATGAAAAACACAGCCGGAAATCCAATAAACACTATAATATAAAAAAATAAATTTTTACTACGTAATTTGATAATTAAACGTAGCTCTTCATTAAAGTCTAAAAATTTGTTAAAATGACTCATATAAATAAATTTAACAATATATTATCAATATGAAGAAAAAAACAATAAAAAGAGTTTGGCTTGTCTTGTCAATTTTTATCATTCTATCTATGATATTAATGACCTTTGGTAGCGCTATTATTTAATTTTTCTTTAAAATAGCCAAATAAGCCTCTTGAGGAATGACCACTTTGCCACCTTTGGCCATTCTTTTTTTACCTTTTTTCTGTTTTTCTAATAGTTTTCGTTTACGAGTCACATCACCTCCATAGAGTTTTGCTGTCACGTCTTTTCTTAAAGCAGAGAGTTTATCGCCGGCTACAATCTTACCGCCAACTGCTGCTTGTAATTTTATAACAAATTGAGCGCGTGGTAAAACATCTTTTAATTTATTTATAATTCTTTTACCGATTTGATGAGCTTGATCTTTATAAACCAAAATAGTTAAAGCCTCAGCTATTTGTTCGGCTACTAAGATATCTAATTTTACTAACTCACATTTTTCATAACCAGCTAAATCATAATTTAAAGAAGCATAGCCAGAAGAAATGCTTTTTATATTATCATAAAAATCTACTAAAATACGACTAAGAGGAATATGATATTTTAAAATTACTAAATTTTCATCAAGATATTCTGTATTTTTAGCAATTCCTCTTTGCTCAATAATATAAGACATTAAATCACCAATATACTCTTTTGGTGACAAAACCTCTATATCAACATAAGGTTCTTCGGTATGTTCAATCTGACTTGGATCTGGCATGTCCGAAGGAGTGGTTAAAATAATTTCATCACCACTGGACATATAAATTTTGTAAGCTACGGTTGGAGTGGTTACTATTAATTCAAGATTGTATTCTCTCTTTAATCTTTCTTGAAAAATTTCTAAATGAAGTAAGCCTAAAAATCCACAACGGAAACCGAATCCCAAAGCTTGAGAACTCGCTGGTTCATACTCTAAGCTAGCATCGCTTAATTTTAATTTCATGATAGCATCGCGTAGTTTTTGGTAATCATTCCCCTCTTGAGGAAAAATACCGGCATAGACCATTGGTTTAATAGCTTCGTAACCAATTAAGGCTGGAGTATCAGAATCTTGCTTAATAATAGTATCACCTACTTTGGCTTGTTTTAAATCTTTAACACCAGTTACCAAATAACCAATCTCACCATTATTAAGTCGATCAATACTAACCCAGTCTGGCTTAAAAAATCCTACATCCAAAACCTCAGTTGGTTCATTAGTTGCTGCAAATCTTATCTTGTCACCTTTTTTTAGATCACCGCCAAATAAACGCACATAAATAACCACACCACGATATTCATCATAAGTAGAATCAAATACTAATGCTTGTAATTCATCTTTTTTTTTATCAGGTGCTGGCACTCTATCCATTATCGCTTGTAAAACATCAGTTACACCTTGTCCAGTTTTTGCTGACACTAAAAGAATATCTTTTTTTTCACAACCTAAGATACTAATTATTTCTTTACTTACTTTTTCTATATTAGCCGCTGGTAAATCAATTTTATTAATGACTGGTATAATAGTTAAATCTTGCTCAACTGCTAAATATAAGTTTGCCAATGTTTGAGCCTCTACACCTTGAGCCGCATCCACTAATAATACAGCGCCTTCAACAGCAACTAATGAACGAGATACCTCGTAACTAAAATCAACATGACCTGGGGTATCAATAAGATTTAACATAAAACCATTCCAATTCATACGAGCTGGTTGTAATTTTATGGTAATTCCACGTTCTCTCTCTAATTCCATCTGATCGAGTAATTGAGCCTTCATTTTTCGCTCGTCAACCGTATTTGTTACTTCTAACATCCGATCAGCTAAAGTAGATTTACCGTGATCTATATGTGCAATAATACAAAAATTTCTGATTTTATTTAGTTCCATTTTTAAATAATGCTAATGTTTTGCTTAAGATTTTTTTAATTAAATCTACTTCTTCTAGTTTTAGTATTATTCCTAAGACAAAGTAACAAATTCCGCCCAAAATAGCAGCGCCGACACCTTGAATAAAAATACCTAAGAAGGTCTGCATATTAACCCAATTATTTAAAATTTGCAAACTCAAATACACTATTGTGCCAGATAATACTGCATTAAACGTAATTTTAATAATGGAAATAAATATTCTATGATCATCCAAATTCGATACTTTTTTATGAAGAAAAATATAAAGTAAAAACATATTTATAATACTAGAGATAGAAAACGCCAAAGCTAATCCCATTACTCCTAAGCCTTTAGCTAACCACAAAGATAAGACTATGTTTAAAGCTATGCTAAATAAACTAATGCCCATCGGCGTCTTAGTATCTTCAAAAGCATAAAATGACCGAGCTAACAATGGAATCAATCCTTGAGCAAAGATAGACAAAGCAAAAAATCCCAAAGTCTGAGCAACATAATAAGTATTAGACCAATCAAATGCTCCACTGCCTAAGATAATTCTAACAATTTGAGCTCTTAAAATTAAAATAAAAATAGACAATGGCACTAATAGAAACAAAATTCTTCTCAAACTAGCGGAAAAATGTCTCGTGAATAATTCTTTATCTTCATTAACAACCGCTTGTGTGAAAGTGGGAAATACAGCAATTGCCAAAGAAACTGCGAATAAGCTAATCGGCAAGCTTTGTAGATTATTAGCTAGATTAAAGACAGCAATGCTGCCAGCAGACAAAGTTGAAGCAACCACGGTAATTACTACTAAGTTTATTTGTCCGGCAGCCAAACCAAGGGTTCGCGGCAACATTAATATTAAAATTCTTTTCAACGGTTGATCTATTTTTAAAATAAAATAATAACGCCAACCATTCTTAATTGCCTCTGGTAATTGAGTTAATAAATGCAAAGCCGCACCCAAAAATACTCCCCAAGCTAAACCATTAAGTCCTAAAATTGGATAAAACCAAATAATACCAATAATAATACCAATGTTGTAAAGACTAGCTGCTAGTGAAAAACTAAAAAATTTCTTCCAAGAATTCAAAATGCCACCAATAACATTGGACACCACAAAAAATAATATAGCTAAAAGCATTATTCTGGTTAACTGAACTACCTTTATTAACTGCCATTCAGAAAAACCAGGTGTAAATAACTGCATTATTTGTGGTGCAAAAATCCAAGCGATAATTACTAGGCCACCAACTATTAATAAAAATAGATTTAAAATTGAACTAGCTAATTTTAAACCATCTTCTTTATTTTTCTGCCAAACTTTTTGAAAAACTGGAATGAAAGCCGAAGTCAAAGCGCCTAAAACTAAAGTGTTAAAAATTAAATCTGGTAAACGGAAAGCCGCGTAATAAACATCTGATATTGCTGATGCTGCAAAATAATGAGCGATTAAGCGCTCACGTAGTAAACCAAATATTTTTGATAAAAAAGAAAAACAGGCAATAAGCATTGCGCCGCCCGCCACGGTGTTATTTATTTTTTGCCAAATATTTGACCACATTTATTTCGTTGTCACAATAAAACCAAAATATTGATCTCCAATAAGTTTGTTTGTATATGTTACTACTTTATTATTAACACTCATCTGTTGATCACTTATAGCCTTATTCCAGACTACCCTTAAATTATCTGGCAATAAAATAGATGAATTTAAAATTGTATTTTTACTGCCCGATTGAGACTGAACCAATAAACTATAATTATCTAATTGGATATCCCCCTTAAATAATTTTTGCCACCAATTATTTATTAACGGATCACTAACGTCAAGAGTAAAAGGTAATTTGTATTTAATTGCTACTGTTTTAGTTTCTCCTGGTTTCAAAGCTAACCAATTAGCAAAAACGGTTTTATTCAGACTCTGATAAATTTCTGTATTTGAATTAGCATCAATCATTTTTTCTTCTTCGGCTAAAATATCTTCATCCTCCATGGTTCCAGCATCGACTGAATGAAAGTATCCTTCTGGTAATTGATCAAAACCAACTGCTTCTATAAATTCACTACCATTTGGTACGTAAAAACGAAGATAACTAACATTACCACCCTCGAAGCCAGACAAAGGATTATCGGAACGACCATTGTTAGTACGAGTAATTCTAACGGTATTAATAATTTCTCCGTTAGCTAAAATTTCAGCTTGATGATCAATGTTTTGCTGAATGTCATTATCTGTTTTACCGCCAGCAATATTAGTGTTAACTACTTGTAAATAATCTTTTTGACTATCTAAAGCAGCGCCTGACCAAGCAAATTGATGCACTTTTGCCTGAATTTTACTATCGTTAAGATAAATTTGGATATCCTTACTAGCTAACTGGTTAACTAAAACTTTTACCAAATCTTTTTGCTTGTCTTTACTAGTTAATAATTTTTCTAAAACTAATGGCGTTAAATCAGCAATAATAGCCTTCGGTGTATTGCTTTCTTTATCATAATTAAACTCAACCTCTTCTTGAATTACTTCAAAAAAATTATCAGCTGAAACAACTAAATTATAATCTGGTAAATCTATTGGACCTACAACTTGTAATAAATCTTGTAGCACATCTGCATTAATTGCAATAATACCATCGATAGCTGAGCCACCAAAATTTTGATAAAACCAATTTATTTTTTTAGCAGAAGTAGGAAAATCTGGCCACCAATTAGCATCCCAAATATTAAAATATGGATTAATTAAAGATAATGCTTGTGGTGCTTTAATTTTAACAGTTTGGCCAGCTTCTAGATCATACATACCACCTTTAGGCACTTCTAGATGTTTAATTTTACCTTGATAAATATCCAATAAAGCAAAACTACCAATGAAACCGCCAGTAGCTCTAATTTCATTATTGTTTTGGAATAAGACCAAGTAACGTTTTTCTTGATCATGACCCAAAACCTCTAATAAAACATCAAAAACTTCTTGTAAATTACCCAAACTGTCGGTTAATTGTGGTAAGTTTGCTTGTAAAACTATAAAATATTCTTGTAATTCTTCCGGTAACTTAGCGGTATTAATTCTCCCTAAATCCTTTGCTGCTGTTTGTAAATATGGCAAAGTTAATTCTATTTGTTTGTCTATAAAGGCTATGTGCTCTGTAACACTTTCGTTATTTTGTAATTTTTTATTTAAACTAACAGCTGCTTGTGAAATATTATTAGCTATTTCTAATAAATTAGTACTTAATGATATTGGAGTGCCAATTAAAGGTAATTTACTACCCGCTGTTAACATCCATGATTCGTATTCATTTAAAATACCCTTAATCGCATTAAAGTTTTGTAATGCTTGTTCAAAATCAGCATCGGCTTGAGTATGAGAATTTTCAGATGCCGAAAGTATACCTGATTGTAAATTAGCTAAACCACTCTTACCTAATTCAAATATAACACCCTTATCTGCTTGAAATTGTCCAAAAACCATTAAACCCCTAATAGGTAAAAGAATAACCGCTACTAAAACAGCAAACATTGCCAAACGTAAGCCAAGATGCTTGATGCCTAAATTAAATTTAGGTAAAGTTATTTTTTTTTCTGATATTTTTACTTTTTTAAATTTTGTTTTAGCTAAATGTATCTTTATTTTTTTATTCCAAGTAGAAGAAAAAAGTTTTTTTCGTGGTTTTTTAAGAGGTTTTTGTTGACGTAAATCTAAAACATTTCCTGATTGATTTACTTGATCAGCATCTAATTGTTTTACTTTAGAGGTTCTAATTTTAGACTTAATTGATTTAGCTTCGGTTAATTTATTAACTTTTTTATAGCTATCAATCAATAAAGTTGCTTCCGTTAAATCCTGTTTGATTAAGCGATCAAGCTCGGTAAAAGCAGCATTTTTTTCTTTAATTGGAAGATTATTATCAAACAAAAAATCGTCTAGCTCATCAACTAAACTGTGCTTTAATTCTTTAAAATCTGCTTTAGATTTTTGTTTTATTTTTTTCTTAGCCACCATAATAAATCTTGACTATATTATAACAGATTTTTGATTAATAACAAAGATTTTTATTAATTATAAATATTTATAATTTCTTTGGCCATTTTATCCCAAGAATATTTTTTAATTTGTTCAGAACCTCGTTTGATCAACGCTTCTCTTTTGTTTTGATCAGTTAAAATCTGATCTAATTTAATTCTAAAATCTTTTTTATCTTTCGGATTAAAATACAAAACTGCATCACCTAATATTTCTGGCAAACAAGAACTTTTGCTAGATAAAACAGGTAAAGCATACGCCATTGCTTCTAATGGTGGTAAACCAAAACCTTCATACAAAGAAGGAAAAACATAAATCTTGGCCTGTTTATAATATGTTACTAGTTCTTCATCTGGCACAAAACCAGGAAAAATTATTTTATCTTTGATGCTTGAAAAATTATTTTGAACGTATTCTTCTAATCTTTGATAGAAATAATTCTTATTACCAACTAAAATTAAATGAAAATCTAGATGCTCTTTTTGCCATTCAGCAAAAGCATTAATTAAAAATTCTAAATTTTTATGTGGATAAGCATTACCTACATATAACAAAAAATTATTAGGCAAATTTTTCTTTTCTTTGTCATTAGCTACTGCTTGTGTAAATCCTTCATGTACTACTTTTATTTTCTGCGCCTGCTGTTCAGATAATTTAAAATATTGCTTTATATCATCTGCTGTAAATTGAGAAACAGCAATAATTTTATTTGCCCTTTTAATAGCCGAATTAATAGTTATTTTATAAGCCAATCTTTTCAAAACAAAAAACCACTTGCTTAAAGTGCTAGTCCTAACACTAGGAAACTTGGTCATGATCAGATCATGAATAGTCACCACAAACTTATCGCGATAAAAAATTGGTACATTAAAATGAGGAAAATGCACTAAATCTGGTTTTAATTTTCTTAACAAACGTGGTAAAAATATTTGCTCAGCCAAAGAGTACCAATGATACGGCGCTATTTCAATCTGAAAATTATCTGGTAAATCAATCTTAATTTTATTTTTAAATAAAACAATGTATTGATTATCTTGATCATGCTTAACCAAAAACTCCAACAATTTTTGATTATACCTACCTAAGCCACCAAAACGTGGACCATATATTCTTAAATCTAAAACTATACGCATTCTTCAAATAGTTTAATAATTTTTTTAACTTGTTTAGACCAAACTGGCATAAAAAATCCTTGGCTACTATTTTTAATATTTGCTAATAAATCTTTATCTTCTCTTAGTGACTTCAATAATTGATAAATTTCGGCTGAATTGTACGGATCAACATATAAAGCTTGAGACCGCATAATTTCTGGCAGTGAAGTTTTATAACTAGTAATTACTGGCCGGCCATGAAAAGTAGCTTCTAAGGGCGGAAATCCAAAACCTTCATAAAAAGATGGCCAAATTAAGCCTTGAGAAGAGAAATACAAAGCATCTTTGATCGGGCTAGGGATAAAACCTAAGTATTTAATATAAGTTCTCTTTTTAATACTACGTAATAATTTTTGATAAACCCACCCTTTGTTACCAACTAACACTAAATAAGTGTCTGGATATTCTTGATGATATTTGTCAAAAGCCTTGATAATTGCGGCTATATTTTTTCGGGGCTCTAAAGTGCCTAAAAAAAGATAAAATTTAGCCGGTAAATTGTGTTTAGCTAATAACTTATCCGCTTTTACTTTGTCCATCTGTTTTACTGAAGCACCAGGATAAATAACTTTTACCTTATCCTCTGCTACTGTAAAAAATCTCATGATATCTCTTTTTGTATTATCTGAAACAGCAATAATTTTATTTGCACGATCAACTAAACGTCTAACATTAATTAATGTGTGCCACCATTTTCGTTTTAAAGAATAAAAATGCTTACTATGTAAAAAAGATAAATCATGAACTGTCAAAATCATTGGTAAATTTTTGCTCAAATTAAGAAAATTAATATTAGGTAACCAGAAAAGATCTAATTTTACAGGAAATAACTTGTCTATTTTAGGAGCAATGTTTAATAATAATCTTAAATTAAAAAGTTTATTAGAAGTTTTATAGTGAACATGATGAATATTATCAGCTGATAATTCTACTGGAAGATAATCACTGGCTCGCCAACCAGAACTAAACAAATAATATTGATTATTTTGATCATTGCTAATCAAATGTTCAATAGCATGAAAAACGTAATTGCCAACACCACTACGTTTTACTGGAGATAAGGCTCTAATATCAATTCCTATGTTCATCCCGTTAGATATTTTATACTTGATTAAGTAACTCTTTCATCTGGGCTAAGAAAATTGTCTCGTCAAATTTTTTAGCATATTCATGAATCAGCTTAGAATCAAAATCTAATGTCTGAAAACGTAAAACAGCATGAGTTAAAGATGCCCAATTTTGATGTTGGAAAAAAATACCAGTCACTCCATCAATCACTGTCTCTAAAGCGCCACCTTTAGCATAAGCAATAACTGGGCGACCTGAAGCCATAGCCTCTAAAGCAGTGATACCAAAATCCTCTACTTGGGGATATAGAAATGCTCGGCAACGAGATAAATAATGATTTCTTTCTTGATCAGGTAATTCTCCTAAAAATTCAATGTTACTACCAGCCATTTTTTTTAATCTGTTCATTTCACTACCTGTGCCAATAATTTTTAGAGGTAAGCGCATATTATTAAAAGCTTCAATGGCCATATCGACTTTTTTATATGGACGTAAACGACTAACAATTAAATAGTAATCCTCTATTTCATCAGCAATTGTAAAATCATTAATTTTAATAGATGGATAAACCACCTTGGCTTGACGATGGTAGTGCTGTTGAATTTTTTTAGCAATAAAATTTGAATTAGCTACAAATATATCAATATTTTGAGCCTTAGTATAATCCCAAGCTCGCATTTTTTTCAAAAAATAAGGCAAAATAATTTTTAATAATCTTCCAGTTGGTAAGTTGCCAAGATATTCATCTTTATCTCCCCATAAGTAACGCGTAGGGGCATGACAATAACAAATGTGTTTTGTTTTGTCAGATGTTTTTAAACCTTTAACAAAAGCAGAAGCCGAACTTAACACTACATCATACTCCGATAAATCTGTTTGCTCCCAAGTTTTTGGCATCTGTAATAAAAAATAACGAAATAAACTATTTATTCCGGGAATATTTTGCAGATTAGATGTATGTATTCTTTGTTGATCAAATAAATCTTTAGTTATTTCTTTGTTATTAATCAGAGTATAAATAGGCGCGGTGCTATCCAAAGTAGCCAAAGTAGCCAAAACTCTTTCGGCGCCACCCTTTTGAAACAAATGATCATGAGCAAAAGCTATTTTAGACATAAATTAACAAGCTTCTTTTTTAATAACTATAAACGGTGTTTTTAATAAAATAATCATATCTAATAATAAAGACCAATTTTCAATATAAAAAACATCCAATTTAGCCTCTTCAGCAAACAACAAATTTGAACGTCCGGATACTTGAGCCATGCCAGTGATACCTGGTTTGATGCCTAATAATTTTTTGTAACCTTTTTGATATTTTAATACTTCTTCTGGCTCATGTGGACGTGGCCCAACTAAAGACATATTTCCAATTAAAACATTAAATAATTGCGGCAACTCATCTAGACTAGTTCTTCTTAATATTTTACCAATTGAAGTAATACGAGGATCATTTTTCATTTTAAACAAAGGACCATCTGATCTTTCGTTATATTTCATCATTTCAGCTTTTAATTCATGAGCATTTTTAATCATCGAACGAAATTTATACATCTTAAACATTTTTCCTTTCATGCCCACTCGAGATAGACTAACAAATACAGAGCCCTTAGAGTTAAATTTTACCAAAAAAGCTAATAATAAAAACAGTGGCGACAAGACAGTTAGTAAAACAAAAGAAACAACAAAATCAAAAATACGTTTAGCTACCTTACCCCAACCGTCAAGCGGCGTACCTTGTATCTCTATCAAAGGTAAACCAGCAATACTGCCTAAATTTAGATGCAAACTTTGAGCTTGAAATAAATTAGCGACGTATTTTAAACTAAGATGATTTTCTTGACAAAAAGTAAGCAAATCAAGAGCTTGATCTTTTGAAATAGTAGAATCAGTTTGAATAATATAATCAATTTTTTTATCAGTAATCAATTTTTGAACCTTATCAATTTCTTGTAACTTTGCTAAATCATAAAATACATCAACAACCTTAAAACCTAAACGAGGATTATTTTTATATTCATTAACAATAACTTGTCTAGTGGCACTACCTCCTAAAACAATAACTCTAGCTAAACCCCATCCTTTTTGAAAAAAAGTATTTCGTATTAATACAATAAAAATTCTTGCTATAGATAAATATAAAATAGCAAGCGCCCAAGCTAAAATAATAATAAAACGGGATGAGAATAACTCACGTTGTAGAAAAATAAATAAAATTAAAACAACTACCAAAAATGATACGCCTATAAATACCTTTGGTAGTTCTTTTACTAATTTTTTATCTTGCATGCCATAGAAGCCTAAAATAGCAAAAATTAACATGCCAAGTAGTGATACTTGCCAGACTAAATGCAAATAATTTAAAATTGGCATTTCATAAAAAACTGGCCGATAGCTTGCTACTGTTTCAGAAAAACGAAAATAATAAGCTGACAAAGCAGCTGCCCACAGCAAAATAAAATCTAATGGCACTAGAATAAGATTGATGATAATGTCTGCTTTTTTCATGAAAAAAATGTTTTTATTGTTTTTATGATAGCACCTCTATATGCTTTAGTAAACTAAAATTTAGGTAATAAAAAAAGCCTAAATTAACCTCATAAGCCGAATTCTGTCAAGGATGATCATCTATCTAGGACTACAGTCGCCCATAGTCTCAAGCAACCTACCCGCCCCGTAAGGGGCCTATTTGGTCTTGCACCAGCTAAAGTTTGCCTCTTCTAATTTGTCACCAAATTAGCGGGTTAGCTCATTATCTAACCATTTCACCCTTATCTTTCGATTCAGCTTTGCAGCCTTCACTCAAGAAGGAATATTTTCTGTTGTACTTGTTCTGACCGATAAATCACTTTATCAGCCGGTTGGCGTTACCAACTACCTTTTTATTGGTGTTCGGACTTTATCCTCCCGCCTTCGCACTCAACTCCGTTTTGTGCTATGGCGTGGCAAGCCCTTTATTATAAAGGCTCAGCCACGCCATAGCTTTTTACGAAGTGGAAAGCGAAGGCGGGCGATCATCTCAGTTAATTTAAGCTTCTGCTATTTTATAACATATTTTATATATATTGTCAATTAAAAAACCCCATTGTTATGAAATATTGGGGTTTTTAATGTTTTTCCTCCTCCTTTGGTTTTTTCTCTTTTTTCTTGATGATTTTCTTTTCCTTTTTCTTCATCCAAGAAGGTTTTATAAATTCACCATATTGTCCATCTATTTTGCCGAATAGCCCATAGGCTAAAACGACTATTACAATGAACGCCATTTTCCAAGACCAAGACATGATGCCCTCCATGTATTTGAAAAAACATTATTCTAAAATATAATCTAAAGTTTCTTGAGCACATTTAGTCCAAGAAAATTTAACAGCTTGTTCTTTACCGTAATTTATCATTTCTACCTGTAATTGTCTATCTGTAATAAAATTATCTAGTTTATCTGCTATATCCTGTGGCTGATTAGGATTAAAATAAATCGCCGCTTTTCCGCCTACTTCTTTCAACACTGGAATATCTGAACTAAGCACTGGCACCCCACAACCCATAGCTTCTAAAATTGGAATACCAAAACCTTCAAACTTTGAAGGGAAAATAAAAAAATTTGTAGCTGCTATTAATTTCTGATAATCCTCTGCTTCAACATACCCCAACAAATGTATCCTATCTTTAATTTCCTCTTGTTTAGTTAAAGCTAATATTTCTTCGTAACCAAAATTACCAGGGCGACCAGCTAATACTAAATGGTAATCTGTATCTTTTAATAATGCAAAGGCCTTAACTAAATTTTGAATATTCTTTTTAGTCTCTATCCGGCCAATATATAAAATAAATTTAGCTGGTAAATTATACTTATTTTTAATTTGGGTTTTAATCTCCTCGCTAACTGGTTTAAATTTTTCTTGATCCCAACCATTATAAATAACTTTAATTTTATTTTTGACTTTAGGAAAGTATTTTATAATATCATTGGCTGTAGCTTGAGAAACAGCAATAATTTTATTAGCTCTAGTAATTGCTAAGCGATGCGAAACTTTATGATAAATTTTTTCTAAAGGATGATAAAGTTTTGGTTGACGAAAAAAACCCAAATCATGAACTGTCACCGTCACTTCACCACGAGTAAATAATGGCACTGCATTACTAGCAAAAAATTTATCTACTGGATTAAAAATTAATTCAAAACTTAAACGTAAATGAGTCCATAATTTTCTAAATGGCCATTTTAGTTGCCGTAAAATAAAATTAGTCGGACAAGATTTTATATCACCGACTAAAGTTTTATTATAATAAACAATAAATTTATTATTTTTATCTATTTTTTTAAATTGCTCTAATAAATGCCAAGCATACCATTCAGTTCCTGTCTTGTCTTTTCTATTAGCACGAGTTGCTTCTAGTCCAATGATAGACATATTATTTTGCTGACAAAATACTACGCTTATAAGACTCTAGATTTTCTAAAGCAATACCAGTTCCTCTAGCCACACATAATAAAGAATCATCAGCTGTATAAGCTGGTACGCCAGTTGCTTGAGCTAATAATTTATCCATATTACGTAATAATGATGTTCCACCAGACAAAACCATGCCTTTGTCCATAATATCAGCCGACAATTCTGGGGGTGTTTGATATAATACCGATTTTACAGCTGAAATTAAGCCTTGCAGTTCATTTTGTAATGCTTCTGTTATATCATCTGAATTAATAGTAATAGTACGTGGTAAACCGGTAATCATGTCACGTCCTTTGACATCCATGAATAATTTTTCATCTTTATCCAAAAATTGAGCTGAACCAGTTTTAATTTTTGCATCTTCAGCTGTTCGTTCACCAATTGCTAAATTATATTTCTTCTTAATAAATTCTCCAATAGCAGCATCAAATTTATTACCACCAATTTTTACCGAACTATTAGCTACAATACCACCTAAAGAAATCACAGCAATTTCTGATGTTCCGCCACCCATATCAACAATCATATGACCAGAAGCAGAACCAATGGGTATATCTGCGCCAATAGCAGCTGCGATCGGTTCACGAATAATGTATGCCGCTTTAGCTCCAGCATTTAAAGTAGCGTCAATCACCGCTCGCCTTTCAGTCGAAGTAATGCCAGCTGGTACTGCAATCATTACTTCTGGGCGAAATATTTTCATCCCACCAACAGCCTTGTTTATAAAATAACGCAACATGCTTTCAGTGGTTCTATAGTCGGCGATAACACCATCTTTTAACGGTCGTGAGGCGACAATAGAATCAGGAGTACGACCAATCATATCTTTGGCTTCATCACCAACGGCCATTACTTTTTTATCAAAAACAGAAATTGCCACTACACTAGGCTCATTGATAACAATGCCTCGTTTAGGAATATAAACCAGGGTATAAGCTGTGCCTAAATCAATGCCAATTTTTTTAATAAACATTTATGAAATATCTAATATTTTATATTTAACTACACCAATTGGTAGATTTACTTCAAGCTCATCATTTTTGCTCTTACCAATAAAAGCATTGCCCAATGGAGACTCGACTGATATCTTTCCATTAGCAGGATCAGCTTCCGTGCTACCAACAACAGTAAATTCAAAAACTCCATCTTCTTTTTCTACTTTGACATGTGAACCAACTTGTACTATATCTATATCTTTTTTATCAGCCACTACAGCTGTTTTTGTAATATTGTCTAATTCAATGATTCTACCCTCAACAAAAGCCTGCTCATCTTTAGCTTCTTGATACTCAGCGTTCTCAGATAAATCACCAAATGCCTTAGCAGTCTTGATACGTTCAGTTACTTCTCTACGTTTAATATTTTTTAGATGTTCTAATTCTTCCTTAAGTTTTTCTAAACCTTCGGGAGTTAATATTTTTCTGTCCATGTTTAATTCTTTTTATTTTGTTATTAATAATATATTCTTATTCTGACCTATTTCTCAGATTTTAGCAAACCTACCTCTCAAAGTACCATTCCATAAATTGACGAGCTACAGTAACTGCCAAACCACGATCACCACCTTCTTCTACTAACACTGTTATTACTATTTGCGGATCATCATATGGAGCAAAGCCCGTAAACCATGAATGTGGTGTTTTATTGCGATTAAATTGAGCTGTGCCAGTTTTTCCGGCTACATCTACTGCTACTGACTGTAAACTTGTGGCTGTGCCAGTTTTGACTGTTTCCCTAAGTCCAGCTCGGATAATATTTAGATTATCATTATCTAATAAATTTTCCAAGACTAGCTTTGATTTATATCCTTGATTTTCAATAGCAGATTTTGTAGATTTTATAAAGTGTGGCTGATATGCTTGGCCAGTAGCAAAATAAGACATAAATACTGCCGTTTGAATAGGAGTTCCTAACAAATATCCTTGCCCAATAGATAAATTATATGTGTCGCCCAGATACCACCTTTCGTCTAAAGTTTTTTCTTTCCAATTTTTACTTGGTAAAAAACCATCAGCCTCGGAAATCAAATCTATACCAGTTATTTGACCTAGACCAAATTTTTTGGCATATTTTATTATTTTATTAATACCAAGACCTTCTTCTAGCCATTGATTGTTACCACCACCAATAGTATAAAAAAATGTATTAACAGAATCTGCCAAGGCCCACTTGATATTTGTCTTACCATGCCCAGAAGCACGCCAATCAGGAAAAAAACTATTACCTATTTGTACTCCACCAGTACTATTTACAGTAAATGAAGAATTGATAATTTCTTCTTCTAAGGCTGCTGCTGCAACTATTGGCTTAAAAACAGAGCCATATGGATAAGTACCATTTATCGTGCGATTTAATAAAGGCGTCGTCGGATCAGTGATAATTTTATTATAATCCTCTCTATTTAAACTAGAAGTAAAAATATTATTATCATATACTGGTAGGCTCATCATTGCTAACACCCCTCCGTCATTTGCATCTAAGACAACAGCGGCCATTTTTGGTTTATCATATTTTCGTGCATTGTCAGTCATGATCTCATGCAATTTACTTTGTGCTTTAGCATCAAGCGTCAAAAATAAATCATTTCCATCAATTGGCTCTTTCCAAGCAATAATATTTTTTTCTCTATTTAAAGCATCTACTTCTATTTGCCGTAAACCATCCTGTCCTCGTAAAATATTTTCATACTTCAACTCCAATCCAGTTTTACCGATTCGGTCATTATGTGTATATTCATCTTGCCCCAAATCATCTTCTGTCACATCTCCTAAATAACCAATAACATGAGCTAAGCCCAAATAATCAAAATATTGACGACGTGGCTCATATGACACTGATAATTCTTGATTTGTTTCTGACAACAATATTAATTGCATTGCTTCTTCATAGGGAATATTTTCGTAAATCAATACATTGTCTCGTTTTGAATTATTATTTATTTCCTCCTTGATCTCTTCTATATTAATATCTAGTAATTCTTCTAGCTTAACAAAAAGTTTTTCTCGATCATTTATTTCTTCTGGCAAATTACGTGGCGACAAATAAAGAAAAAAATGCGAAACATTTTTGACTAATAAATTACCAAATCTATCATAAATCAATCCCCGATTCGATACAATTAACTCTTCTCGTAAACGATTACCTTCTGCTACACTGCGAAATGATTCCCCCTTTGTTATCTGTAAATAAAATCCTCTGCCCCATAAAATTCCTAATAAAATTAATAAAATAAAAAATAAACGATTAACTTTTTCATCAGCAAAAAACTTACCTATTGTTTGTGCACTCTTAGCCCAGGCAAAATCTACATAGTCTCCTGAATGACGACTTTTGGAAAAACCTTTAAGCCTACTATCTTTTACCGAGCCTTCTTGAATTTTAAATGGATCGTCTTTCATTTAAAAATGATAATTATCTTGTAGTGATGCTTTACGTTTTAACCAAATATTAAAATACAAAATATAAAGAAAAATAATCAATAAAGAATCAATTACCGAAAATATGACAATAGACCATAGCATACTCCAAGAAACATTCAAAAAATTATACGGTAAAGCAAAATATGATAAAATTAATATTAACCAAAAGCTAGCCTGACAAATAAAAGCTAAGGCAATAATTGTTCCTGTATTTTTGGAAGTAAAAACAGTTGAGTGTAAAAATTTTAAGACAAATACAGTAGTCAAAAGACTAATAGTATATAAGCCAAAATTAGCACTATACGCATCCATTAACATACCAGCTAAAAATGCGAAACCATAATGCAACCAAATATCATCAACAGCTAAGTATAAAAAAATTACCGCAATCAAAAAAGGCTGTACGAAATGCCATTCGTGTAAATTAAATAACGAATATAGTGAATGAGCTAGGACAAAAATAAATAAAGTTGCTAAATATTTCATAAGGAAACAATGACACTAAGCAAGGATAGTGTGTTATAGTCGACCAAAGGTGAGATAGATGCTTTTTTAAATAATTCTCCTTCAGAAAACTCAACCTCTTCTACTTGACCAACAACTAAACCACCTGGTATTAGCTCATTTAAATCTGATGTGAATAAAATATCACCCTTTTTTAGCTCTGTGTCTTGTGGAATGTACTGCAAAGACATACCCAGGCCAAGGGAACCAGATAATAAACCAGATATTAAAGTTTGATCTCCTAAACTAACAGCTAATTTACTTCCATTATCAGTTAATAATCTAACTACAGCCGCATCTTGCATAACATCAATGATTTTACCAATAACAATTCCGTTATTTACTACCACCGCTTGACCAATGCCAATATTTTCAGCATTACCAACATCAATAATCAATAAATTTTGATTAATAAAATCCCTACTAACAACGTTAGCGACAACTAAATCATGCTCAGTAGTCTGAGTAAAATCCAATAACTCTCTAAGTTTTTTATTTTCTTCTTCTAATAATTGTAATTGACTGTTTTCTACTAATAATTCTTTATAAGACTCTGCCAAATCATCTGGTGGATTTAATAATTGATTGGCTACTTTTTGTGGAGCCGGTAATTGTCGCATCACAAAACCAAAATCAAAAATTTGACCTTCCTTAAAAAAAATTAGCAACAAGCTAGCTGCCAAGAACAGTAAAAAAATTTGTAAATTTCGTCTTAACATTTTTTTATGTTAAACCTAAATCTTTGGTAGATGGTAATAATATTTCTTTCAAATTATCTAAATCGTCTAAAACTTTTCCCGTACCACGAACTACTGCTGTAAGTGGATCATCAGCTATATGCACTGGCATTTTGGTTTCTTGGTGAATTAAAACATCAAGTCCCTTTAGTAAAGCACCTCCGCCTGTTAAAATCATACCGCGTTCATAAAGATCAGCTACTAATTCTGGTGGCGTATTCTCAATAGTTGTTTTTATATTTTCTACAATCAATTTAATTGGTCTAGCTATCGCTTCTCGAATATTAGCATCGGTGATTTTTATTTCTTTTGGCAAGCCAGTTAATAAATCACGACCACGCATAGTAGTATCGATTGGCTCGTCCAATGGTAAAACAGATGCAATCTGACATTTAATTTTTTCTGCTGTTCGTTCACCTAATAAAATATTAAATTTATCACGAGCATATTGAATAATTGCCTCATTTAATTTATCACCAGCTAATTTTAATGATTTCCAAGAAACCACCCCACCTAAAGAAATAACCGCAATTTCTGTTGTGCCACCACCAATATCCACTACCATACTAGCAGTTGCTTCTTGAATAGGTAATCCAGCCCCAATAGCAGCCGCTACCACCTCTTCAATCAAAAATACTTCGCTAGCACCAGCGCCCATCACAGAATCTTCCACTGCCTTTCTTTCTACTTCTGTTACATCCAAAGGTATTGCTACCATTACTTTTGGCCGAGGAACGAAAGTCATTGATTCACGATGAACTTTATTAATAAAATGTTTAATCATTTTTTCGCTAACCTCAAAATCAGAAATTACTCCGTCAATCAAAGGACGAACAACGTTTATATGTTGTGGGGTCTTACCTAACATGATTTTAGCGTCATCACCAACGGCCACAATTTTATCATTACGAGTATTAATCGCCACTACACTAGCTTCATTAATTACAATACCTTGGTCTTTTACATAAACCAAAGTATTAGCCGTACCTAAGTCGATTCCCATGTCTTTAGAAAATTGTCCGAAAAGTTTTTTAAACATTAGCTGTAATATTTTTTAACTTCATCAATTACATTCTTTATTGATATTAGACTAGTTGTTTTATCTGCCCGAATTTTAAACTCTATTTCTTCTTGCTTATCACTAATAATAATTTGTAAACAAATCCCTATTAAATCAGCGTCTTTTAACTTTTTACCAAAAGAAATATCTCTATCATCGTGCAAAACATCAATATCAGCCTCTTTAAGGCTCATGTAAAACTTGTTAGCTTCTTTCTTTCTTTTATCACTTTTTGCAAGATTTAACAAATGCACCTGATAAGGAGTGGTAGTTTTAGTCCAAATAATACCATCTTTATCATGACTAGCTTCAACAATAGTGCCCATTACTCTACCTAAGCCAATTCCATAAGAACCCATAATTACTTCCTTTTGTTTACCATCTTTATCGGTAAATTTCAAGTCCATACCTTTGGAATAAGTATTGCCTAAATGGAAAATATTACCAGCTTCAACAGTTTTGGCTTCTTCAACTTTTTTACCACAATCTGGACATTTGTCACCAGCTTTTACATTAGCAATTTCTTTATTTTGAGCCCAAGCACAACTATTACATAAAATAGTTATATCTTCACCAGCTTCAGTCTTAACCATGAATTCATGAGAATTATGTTTACTCATTGCGCCACCAGAAGCCTCCACAGAAAAAGCCTCTAAACCTAAGCGCTTAAAAACTTTTAGATAAGCCTGATGAGTTATTTTATAATATTTATTCAAATCTTCTTCACTATCATGAAAACTATATAAATCTTTCATTACGAACTCCCGACCACGCAACAAACCAGATTTCGCTCGTTTTTCATCTCTAAATTTATTTTGAATTTGGTAAAGATAGATGGGTAAATCTTTGTAAGAGTTAACATATTGCTTAACAATGTCTGTGATCACTTCTTCATGAGTAGCGCCTAAGCCTATTTTTGTGCCATGATGATCAGTAAATTGATACATTATTGGCTCAAGTTCTTCCCATCTACCTGTTTGATCCCAAAGCGACTTGGCTTGTAAGGTTGGTAATAATACTTCTTGACCGCCAATTTCATCCATTTCTTCTCTAATAATTTGTTCAACTTTACGGTAAGTTTTTAAACCTAAAGGCAAATAACTATAGACCCCGGCCATTTGTTTAGATATAAATCCTGCTCGAGTTAATAATTCAGCATTAACACTCTTCTCATCTTGAGAAATATCCTTACGTGTTTTACCAAATAATTTTGATTGCAACATATATTACTTTAATAAATTTATAATACGTTCTTGTTCAGCTTGTAAAACATCACCATCATAATCTCCACTATGAGCCGTGTGGCCAGTATAACAAGCTCCTTTTTGATCTAAATGTATTTTTAATTGCCAGGAATCATTATCATCATCAATGTAAATATGAAATCTTGGAAATGCTCCATTACCTGCTCGACGAATAAAACTGTCATTCCTAGAACTTGGACTATAACCAGCACGTCTCATCATAGTCAAAAGATTTAATTGCTCTTTTTTAATGATAAATTTCATAACTAAAAAATATTTTTAATCCCGTCCCAAATTTGACCACCGTATTTAACAAAATCTCTTCCCGTAATAAATATAATTAAAACCATCAAAAGCACGAAACCACTATTATGAATCATAGCTTCTGTTTTTTGAGTAATTTTTTTACCTCGAATTTTCTCTATCCAAGCAAACAAGAGACGTCCACCATCTAAAGCTGGAAATGGTAAAATATTTAAAACTGCTAGATTCAAAGATAAAATAGCAGCAAAATTTAAAACATACACAAATCCTAATCGTACCACTTGTCCAGTAATAACTGCAACTCCTACAGGGCCCGCTAAGCCAGCTGATACTTTACCAGTAGTAATAATATCGGCTAACAGGTGGTAAAAGGCAGAAAAAATACGCCCCGTCATCAAAACCGTACCTCTGGCTCCCTGCCAAATACTACTAAAAAAACCATACTCTACTATACCGGTATCTAACATGCCAATTCCCAAAACAGGTGTTTCTCCTTCATTTAGCGCTCTTGGCGTTGCCTTAAGCTCTAAAATCTCTTTATTTCTTTCAATAGATAAATTTAATTCTTGGGTGCCATTAGCAGTTAAAAAATTATAAATAAATTCTGAATCAACTACTTCTCGTTGATTCATAGCCAAAATATTATCACCAATTTGTAGTCCTATTTCTTCAGCAGCAGAACCCGGTGCAACCTCCATGATCATCACATGACGATCTTGTACCTTGTCCATAGGCGCATCTTTATCTAATGCCTGTGGTAAACCAATAAAAAATCCAAGTGATAAAAATATAAAAGCCACTACAAAATTCATCAAAACTCCAGCTGATAAAATAACTGATTTTTTCCAAGTTTTTTGGGCAGCAAAACTTTTTGGATTTTTCACCTCTTCTCCACTCTCACCTTTTATTTTAACAAAACCACCAATAGGAATCCAATTAATAGAATAAACTATTCCTTTTCTTTTAATAGAAAATAAACGCGGTGGGAAACCAATGCCAAATTCTTCCACTTCTACTCCTAATTTTATGGCACTGACAAAATGGCCTAGCTCGTGAGCTAGTACCAAAAAACCTAATATGACTATAAATGATATAAACGTTAACATTTTTTATTTTTTAATTTATAATTATCATCCTGAGCGCTAGTCGAAGGATTATACTTTCATGATTTCTTGCTCTTTTTCAGTGCCGAGTAGTTTTATTTTTTCATTATACTCTTTGGTCATCTCATCTAATTCTTTCAGAGCTTGAAATCTATCATCTTCCGTGATTTCTTTGGCTTTTTCAGCATTAACCACAGTATCTTTTATTTTTTCTCGCTGAGATTTTAAAGTAATACGAGTTTCCTCAAGTTTTTTATGAAGAATTTTTACTAAATCTTTACGACTTTCTTCTGTCAAAGCAGGGAAATTTAAACGAACCAAATCACTATCCACAACTGGATTTACATTAAGATCAGAAGACATTAATGCCCGTTCTATATCTTTTAAAATACCCTTGTCCCACGGTTTAATAGCAATAGTCTGCGGTTCTGGTGCAGAAATAGAGGCTAATTGTACTAAATCAGAAACAGTACCATAAGACTCTACTTTGATAGTCTCTACCAAACTTGGTGAAATTCTACCAGTACGTAAAGATTCAATGTCAGTCTTTAAAAATTCAATTGTCTTATCATAATGAGCTTTATTGCTCTCAATCATGGTATGCATAAAATTCAAATTATTTACTTATTTTATAGGCTCCTAAATATAAAAATTGATTATCCGGAGAAAAAGCTAGTTCACCAGCTACTCTATTAGTTGGTAATTCTTTTATTATCCAATTTGCCCCTCGGTCAACTGTATGATACAAGGCTTTTGATGTACCGTAATATATATCATCGCCATCCAAAGGATTTACCACTACTGAATATATTGTTTCTTTTTTATTTGGGGTTAATAAATTAAACTGCTCCCAATGGTTACCCATGAATCTAAACATACCAATTCTATTACCATAAATCAAGGCATCGGGCTGACTACGATCACTGTCAGCTGCTACCGATATTTTAACCCCACTAATCTTAAAAAACGGCAAACCTTCGTCATCTTGTTTAATAGCAGTGAAGATACGACCATCTTCAGTAACATTTTCTAATTTGTAAACTGGTAGCTTCATCAAATCTTCCCAATCCTCTCCACCATCAGAACTACGAAAAACTCCCTTACCTTGTGTAATGGCATAAATAATATTGCTATCACTATGATTCTGTACAATAATTTCTTTTACATTATTACTAAAACGCCATAAAACATCCCAAGAATTTCCTTTGTCTAAACTACGTAAAAATGAACCACTAGATGTACCAGCATAAACAATATCTGGATTAGCATGATTTATATTTAAAGAAGTGACATATTGTTCTGGACGAGCTTCAAAATAAATATCAGACCAAGTACGCGAACAATCTTCTGTCTTCCAAATTTTGTTATGAGCAGCCACATAAACAATACATTTATTTCTTGGATGAACCACAATATCATTTATCGTACCGGCATAAGTCAAAGCATTAACCCAGCCAATGCCATAATTGTAACTATAAAATAAACCACTATTTTGTGTGCCTAGATAAATAGCCGCTTTATCCTGTGGGTCAAAAGCTATCTTAGTGATATTAGCTCCGGCAAATGTTCTTGGTTCATTATTTGACACATAGACATTTGTACGATGTCCCCATTCATCCCCTTGAGTATTACTTAAAAAAAATCCTCCCAAACTTATTTCATTTTTACTAGTTATTGAAATACAGCCAGACAAAAATATCGGCAGAATCAAAATTAGTACACTAAGCTTGGTTAATTTGTTTTTTAACATCAACATATATTTACGATTTAAAATCTAAAACTAGATTTTCCCACAAAGTTAGTGGGGAAACATTTTGTTTTAGTTGTTTTTTTATTTTATTTATATTTAATAAATTCTTTAACAATATTCCTGGTTGATACTGTTTGGCTAACAACGTTAATTGTTCTTCAAAAATAGTATTAATCGGCTGACGCCCTAATTTTAGCCATAAAATATCCCTTAAAATTAACTCCAACAAATGTAAATATTGCTTGGTCTGCTCACCTAATTCATAAATTTTATAGCTTGGGTATTCTTTTTTTAAAGCTGTAAACCAATGATCCAAGCTTTGTAGAGCGCTCAAGGTATCGTTATCTAATAATTTTAATAAAAATTCACACTTTTCTTTGAAATTATCTAATTTATCTTCCATATATTCTAAAGCTAATCCTGGTTTACCAAAAGATAAATTGGAAATAGTAGCTTTTTCTATCTCTGTTAAATCAAAAGATTTTAACCACTCTTGAATAGACTCTTTGTCCAAAGAACGAAATTTTAATAACTGACAACGAGAGATGATAGTGGCTGGTAAACTATGTATTTGATCAGCTACTAGAATAATTGTGGTATTTTTTGGTGGTTCCTCTAATATTTTTAATAGTGCATTAGCCGAAAATAAATTAATACTTTCTACTTTTTGTATAATAGCTAATTTATGTCCGCCATAAGAAGTAGTCAGAGACAATCTAGCTAAAAATCCCTTAACACTTTCAGCAGATAATTCATCTTGAGTTTTACCTAAAATATGCAAATCAGCAAAAACACCTTTATCTATTTGCCGACAAGCATCGCATTTTTTACAAGGTTTGTTATCTTCAGCCTGACAAAATAAGCTCTTAGCAAAATTATAGGCTACTAATTTTTTTCCTAAACCACGTGGACCATAAAACAAATAAGTATTAGCCAATTTATCTTGGCGGATACTTTCTTGCAAAAAGTTTATCTGTTGTTGGTGACCATAAATTGGCCAAGAAAAATCGACTGACATCGAATAAAATATAACATTTTTCGACATAAAAATCAATGCTAATTATTTAAAATACCGTCAGGACAGTGGGGGTATTTTATAAATAAAAAACCTCGCTCAGTAATGATCCAAGCGAGGCATAATGAAAGTAAAAGTGTACAAAACCAGGGTTTAGTCAGATGCCTGATAACGCGTCTTCTTCCAAGGCCTGGTATAGTTAGCCTTTTTCAAACCCAAAGTGTGTAATGGGCCGATACACTCGCCCCCTTTGCGTCCTAATTACCAACATGATATTTGCGCCATTCTTCTGACAAGCACTCGCACACGGCCAGTGCCCCAAGACTCTTCGAAGTCCTTTACTCTCAATTTCTAATTCCAATGTACTAAATAACCTAGATACTTTAATACTAATTTGAATATTTGTCAATATCTACAAAATAGCTAATACTAGCTTAATTCTTTATCCAAAGCTTTGTTAACCTGCGCATCTGCTTCTTTATTAAACTCTCGACGAACATGAGAATAAGTAATTTTTTTAAAAGTTTGACTTAAATTCCAAATTTTAACAAATATCTTAGCTAATTCTGTATCTTTTACTTTATATTCTTTATTTAATTGTTTAACCACTAATTCACTATCTAAAAAACAATCAATCTCATCTATCTCATGCTCTTGAGCTAATTCTAAACCAGTTAACAAAGCATTGTATTCAGCTTGATTATTCGTCCCCTCTCCTGTGTATTCAGAAAAAGTATCGATAATTTTATCATCATCGGCATATAAAACACCACCAATAGCAGATGGGCCCGGATTACCTCGTGATCCACCATCAGTAAATAATTTAGCTTTCATAACATTTTATATATAATTTTTAAGTCATCCTGCCTTCGGCTCTGAGGCTCAGGCTCGAAGAGAGCGTTAGCCGAAGGATTGTTGTATATCTTTAATTTTTAATTGAATGGATCGGCTACCATTCCATTGATTAATATTTAAATTATAAACCAAATCAATTCTCTGTCCAATAGCTAAATCCATTTTCCCTAAACCAAAAGCAATTGCTCCAAACTTTTTATCTTGTTTTACTAATTCTAATTTCCAATGCTTAAGATCTTTACCGACTCGTTTAGCCTGAGTAATTAAAATACCACGAGATAAAAAGTTTGGTTCGGGATTACTTTGACCATATGGTTCGAATTTATTCAGTATATCTACCAAAGACCAATTAATTTCTGACCAATCAATAGCTAATTCAATATCCAATGGCGCCTGCATATTATCATCTGTCAAAGTATCATTAGCTAATTTTTTCATCTCCAGTTTAAACTTTTCCAAATTATCTTCTATTAAAGAAAAACCAGCTGCTTGAGGGTGTCCACCAAAACGTAATAAAAGATCACTATTTTTTACCAAAGCAGCTGTCACATCAAAAGCCTTAATACTCCGAGCTGAACCAACTATGTTGTCTTCAACTTTAGTCAAAACTAAACAAGGACGATTATGTTGACGTGATAACTTTGAAGCTACTAAACCAGTTAAACCAGCTGGCCAATCCGGCTGATAAAAAACTAATAATCTATCTGTTAAATCCACTTTTTGATTTTTAGCCTCTCTAAATGTAGCTTCTGTCACTCGTTGACGATCTAAATTTGATTGATTTAAAGTTTTAGCTAATTCAAGTGCCTTATCATCTTCAGTCTCAGTTAATAAATAATAAGCTAAATTCGCATGATCCATTCTTCCAGCAGCATTAATGCGTGGCGCTAAAGCAAAACCAATAGTCACCGCATCTATTTTTTCACGATCAATGCTAGCTACATCTATCATCTTCTGTAAACCTAATCTTTGTGTTTTTCTCAAAACCATCAAACCATATTTCACCAAAGTCCTATTTTCTCCTAGCAAAGGCACCATGTCGGCTACTGTAGCAATGGCCACTATATCTAATAACCATTTTTCTGTTTTCTCTTCCTCTTCTTCGTTTAATTTAGAAGATCTTAATATACCTTGAGCTAATTTAAAAGCCACGCCACCACCAGCTAAAAATTTAAAAGGATATTTTTCTCCACTTATCTGAGGATGAATAATTGCCACAGCATCTGGCAATTTTTCTGGTATTGCATGGTGATCCGTGACAATTACATCAAGATTATTATCTTTTGCTATCTTAACCTCATCTCTATTGCTAATACCACAGTCACAAGTAATTAATAATTTAACATCACTTTTTGCTAATTCTTTAACTGCATTTTCATTTAAACCATAACCTTCTTTTTCCCGATGTGGTAAATAAGCATCTACCTTAGCTCCTAATTTATTAAGCACTGTAGTTAAAATAACTGCTGAACTAACGCCATCAGCATCATAATCACCATAAATAATGATTTTTTCTTGCTTATCAATAGCT
This sequence comes from bacterium, assembly GCA_018653315.1. Classification (GTDB taxonomy): domain Bacteria; phylum Patescibacteriota; class Patescibacteriia; order UBA1558; family GWA2-36-10; genus JABIAL01. The sequence goes on along the minus strand of JABIAL010000034.1, from coordinate 10,251 downwards.
TTTTGGATACGCTGACAAGCCTTTTTCATGTCATTAAATAAAAAAGGATCATGAATATCCTTGCTATAATCAGGAGATAAAAATTCATCTATCTCTTCCTGAGTAGTTAAATTACGATTATGTAACAACTGCACTACTGTTGGCGGTAGCTCAGGAAATTGTTCTATTATTTTCTTATCTATAACTTGTGGTTCTGCCCAAGATTTATTCATAAACTCATAATAAAAAACCAGTTAACCTGGCCTATATTTTAACAACAAATTTAGTTTTTGGCTAATCTAATTTATTTTACTTTACGAACAGCAACTTTAAAAACTTTATTAGTTTTTTTCACAGTTTTTGAATCAACTTTTTGTATCTCTTTGATTTTAGCTGTGTTCTTTTTTATTTTTTTAGTTTTTATTGGTTCAACTGCTAAACTTTTTTTTGCTTCACTTGATTTAGCAGATTTATTTTTTCCTCCTTTTAATTCAAGTAATAAAAAGCAAAAACCAAAAACTAGAAGTAATAAACCACAAATAACAAACCAAAAATAAACATTATCAAAATTAAAAAAAGACATTGATTCTACACTTTGTGTCAATGCATTATATTCAATAATTACTTCGTTTAATTCCTTGTTTAATTCTTGTAACTTAGCTTCGGAATTAACCAAATTATCTACTATTTCATTTGTTTGTGCTAATTTATTTAACATAAAATTAAATATCTAAATAAGCAATCGTATTTTTATCAACACCAGCTGCATTGGCTTCATCGGTATCCAAATGCAATCTAGTAACAAAATCTCCTACTCGTACAATAATGTTATTAAATATTATTGACCTCTCTCCTTTGATTGAAGCGGAAATCTTTTGTTTATTTTTTAATTTCCATTCTTTAGCTTGAGTTTTAGAAATATGCAAATGTCGTTTAGCTACAATCGCCCCATGTTTTATTCTTAATTTGCCTTTTGGACCAATTAATAAAATATCACTAGATCCTTTCAAATCTCCTGATAATCGTAAAACTGGCTTAATTCCCAAATAAATACAATCACTAAGTGACAATTCAACTTGAGTTTTAACCCTATTTGGTCCAAGTATCCTCACTCTAGATAATTTATTTTTTGAACCACTAATTACTAAGGTTTCTTTAGCTGCAAATTGATCTGATTGAGATAAATTATTTTTCTGATGCAAAGAATATTGCTTACCAAATAATTTAACTAAATCTTTATCTGAAAGATGAATATGTCGAGCAGAAACTTCTACTGTAACTTTTTTCATAAAAATTTACAGTTTATACTTCTTTAAATCTCCAGCAGTCAAAATACCTTCTTGAGCACCAATCTTCATTACAACTGAATTACTATTATATATACCTAGCCTTAAGGCTTTCTCAATATTACCATGATATTTTATCAGTCCAGCTACTAATCCAGAACCAAAAGAATCACCAGCTCCAGTAGTATTTATACCTTTTTTCTTAAAAGCTGCTTTAAAATAAACTTTCTTTCCATCGTAAACATAAGCTCCTTTAGGACCGTCAGTTACCACTGTATATTTCTGTCCCCATTTATGTAATTCTTTTAAAATAAATCTAATGTTATTTTTTACCTTATCTTTATTCACGCCAACTAATAATTCTAATGCCTCATCACGATTTACGTCAAATACATCGGTCACTTGAATAAACTTAGCTAATTTTTTTAAACCTAACTTCAATTGATTAGAACCCGGATTCCAAGCTACTTGAATATTTTTTTTCTGACAATGAGCAAACAAAACATTAAGACTCTTGGCTGATTTACCAGCTAATGAGGTCAGATAAACCCAAGGCGTATTTATTTTTCTGACTATCTTTTCACTTAAATCTATGTGATTATTAGCTCCCCGATAAGCAAAAATAACATGTTCATTAAAAGAACCCACATTAATGATAGAAGATATACCGGAATTATATTTAGAATGTTTTTGCACTAAACGAGTGTCAATTTTTCTATTTTGTAAATTCGCTAAAATAGCATGGCCCACCAAATCTTGACCAACTGCTAAAATAGTTTGTGCTTTGATGCCTAAGCCAGCAAAATTTGCCGCTGCATTAGCCCCACCACCACCAAAAGTAAAATAAACCTGCTCACTATATACTTTAGCACCATATTCAAAACCAATTAATTTTTGTCTTAATAAATCATCTTTATTATCCACCAAAACCATATCATTTGTATAAAACATGATATCTTGTGTCGCACCGCCGATTGTAGTTACTATATTTTTTCTCATAAATTAAATATAACGATGAAATTCTCTAAATTTATTAACCATTGCTCTTAATAAAAATAAATAAACGCCGGCCATGCCAGCGATAAAAACAAAACGAGTTTGTATATTAACATCTAGTTGTCGTAACTCTTCGATTAAGGTAATAAATGTCATGATACCAATTACCATTAACAACAAAAATAAAATCAACACTATAGTAAAAATGATTTCAATAATTGCATGCAAATTCATAAAATTATTATAGCATATTCTAGCAATATGAGCACGAATTATTTTTGACTAATTACGTGGTATCCAGCTACCGCCATCGCTACACCGACGTTCAATGATTCCTTAATGCCATTCATTGGCAAGCTGATTGTTTTATCGGCCTGTTTTAATAATTGAGACGAAACACCTTCTATTTCATGTCCCAAAATCAAAGCCACTGGAAACTTTGGCTTAAAATCTAAATAATTTATAGATTTATTATTTTTCTCTAAGGCAATAATTTGAACACCTTCAGCTTTTAATTTTTTAATTAAATGAGTTGTATTTTTATAATGTTTCCAAGGAACTGAATCTTCCGCGCCTAGTGCTACTTTGGATATTTCTTTACGTGGTGGACAGCCTGTGTAGCCAGTCAAAAACAGCCGATCCACTCCTAGGGCATCAGCTGTTCTAAATATAGTTCCGACATTATATAAACTACGTATATTATGAGCAATCAAATAAAACTCTTTATTATTCATGATACATATTATCTTTTTGGTCTTTCAAAAAGCCTAACCATTCTTCAAAGATAGCAATAAAAATTTTAAACGGTGCTTCGATAATATAATCCATCACAAAAGCAAAAACATTAATCTTTTTAAATTTAGTTGACAACCAACGACCGGCTGAGACAATTGGCAAAGAAAAGAAATCAATAAAGAATGCTATCAAACCAACCTTGCGTTGTAACACTTTGTATTCTTTGGCTGTATTACGAATCTTTAAAGCAAAAAAGCTAACCATGGTTAAAAAGAATAAGAATAATGCCCCGCTTAATAAATTAAATTCTAAATTACGCAAACCAACAATAATTGCGCCAAAAACTATAATATATAAAATAGTAAACATGGAATAATAAAAGATTTTAAAACTCCAATTTTGACGATATTTGGTATTTAATTTACATAAAATAGACTTAGCTGGATTATTATAAACAATATCTTTTAGATTATCCAAAATTTTAGCTGTATTTTCTTTACTAGGCGGTATAATAGTCAAGGCTACTAAAAACATCAATAATGGAGGAAAAACTATATTAATAGTAATCGGAATATAATTTATTTCTTGCAAAATATAAACTTCATATGGTAATTCCAAAACCAAAGCCAAGGTCATTTTGGTAACAAATATATATATAATAGCCCGCAAAGAACTCTGGCTAATTTTTTTACGAATAAACTTATATTTTTTGTTAATCAAAATCTTAGCTGAGGCTAATAAATCATCTGGGTGAGTTAATAATGTAGAGATATTTTCCTCTTCTTGTAAAATTAATTCATGTAAAATTTTGAAAGTAACTACCTCTTCACTAACAGACAAAAATAACTTTCTTTGATACGGGTGTTTTAAATGTCCTTGAATTGTTTTGTATACTGCCGAAAAATTTGTAGCCACTAATTTTATTAAATTAGCATCTGCTTGTAACCAATCTGGAAAATATAAATTAAATAAATGATAAGAAATAATAGTATTATCTGATTTAACGATTGACTTATGAATAGCAATATAAAGTTGAATATTCTTCTCTCTGGTTTTCAAAGTATCCCCACTAAATTTGATACGTGTTTTAGTCATGTTGTACATAGCCTCAATTACGCTATCTTCTACATTTTCTGGCGTTAATAACATATCTATCTCACAAGCCTCTATGCCTATAATCCAATCAAAAAAATGTTTACGCTCTTTTCCGCTATAAAGATCATTTAATAAAACAAAAAGTTCATTATATTTTTTAATAATTTTAGCTACTTCCAAAACTATTACCTCTGGAATAGCATTATTATCTAAATAATGTCCTCGAATCAAATCATTTATTAAATTTTTAGCTATCTGCGGTTTTAAAGTTTCGATAATCAAACGACGACGTAAATTTCTCTCAATAGCAAAACGACGCAACAAATGCGCTTCTTTAAAATCTACACTATTACGTAATTTTTCATAAACAAAAGTAACTCTTGAAGTAATATCCTCTACTTCAATCTTATTTTCATCCTCTTTAATAGCTTTTCTTTTTTGGTAAATACGATCCAAATTTTGATATAATTTTACAATATCTGGAGATAATTCCATAAAAATTTATTATAATATAATACTGGCTTTAAAATACCATATTTCAGGCTTTTTTTCAATATAAACAAACACCCCACTTAAAGTGAGGTGTAAGTAAATATTATTTTTTCTTTTTGGCTATTTTTTTAGCTTTACTAACTTTTGGTTTAGCCTTTGCCTTGATTTTAACTTTAGTTTTTTCTTTAGCAGCCTTAGTCTTAGTCTTACTGACTTTTACCTTAACTTCTTTATTTTCTAAAACTGGAATTTGCAAAATATTTAAAATTTGATCTAATTTTTTATTTAAATTATTTATAGACTCAGTTAACTTTTCATTATTCTGACCGCGATCTGATGACCTATCATCACGTCTCGGTCTATTATCACGCTGTGGTCTATTATCATCTTTCTTAAAACAATTACTGCAAAAAATAGGTTTGCCACTAGTTGGGCGAAATGGCACCTCGCAATCATCACCACAACCATCACAAACTGCTTGATGCATAGTTGGACGACTATCGCGATCACGACCACCGCCACCAAAACCTCTATCACGACCTCGTCCTCCGCCAAAGCCACCTCTATCACGACCACCGCCTGATCTTTTGTCTCTATTAAAATTTCCCATACTTTTATTTATCTATTTAGATCATAATTGTATGTCTTATTCAATAAAATAGCAAATAATTAACTAATAAACCCTCCAATTTGTTTTTCCCAAAGTCTTTTATACAAACCATTTGATTTTTTTATTAATTCTTTATGAGTTCCTTGCTCTGCAATTTGTCCTTGGTCTAAAACTAATATCCTATCCATTTTCATAATAGTTGATAACCTATGAGCAATTACAATTACTGTTTTATTTTTCATTAAATTAATTAAAGCATCTTGAATTAATCCTTCTGATTCTGAATCTAAAGAAGAAGTAGCTTCATCTAATACTAAAATTGGAGCATCTTTTAAAATTGCCCTAGCAATAGCTACTCGCTGACGTTCACCGCCAGAAAGCTTCACTCCTCTCTCACCAACATAAGTTTGATATTTCTCAGGAAAATTATTAATAAAATCATTAGCATGGGCCAACTTAGCTGCTTTTATAATTTCTGCGTTAGAAGCTTTTATTTGTCCATAGCCAATATTCTCTTGTAAACTACGATGAAATAAAATTGAATCCTGATTCACCAGGGCAATATTTTTCCACAAAGACTCTTGAGTGACTCTATTAATTTTTTGATCATCAATAAAAATATTACCACTAGATAATTCATGATTTCTTAATAACAGATTAACCAAGGTAGACTTACCTGAACCAGAAGAGCCGATTATGGCAACTTTTTCTTTGGCCTTTATAGTCAAATCAAAATTTGAAATTATTTTTCTAGTTTGATTATAATTAAAATTAACTTTTTCAAATCTAACCTGTCCATTTGTTAGCTTTAATTTCTTTGCCATTTTAATATCTTGAATTTCATGTTCTGCTACCAAAATTTCCGTCATTTCTTCAGCTTCGGCCATATTTTCATAATACCTACGAATTATTCTACCAAAATTCCATAAGCGCATAATCATGCTCAAAAGATAAGTTTGTAACAAAACAAAATCTCCAATAGTAATCAAACCTTTTTGCCATAAAGTAACAGCATAAGACATTACAGCGATCTCTAGGATAACCATAAGCATAGCCTGAACAGCTTCAAAATAATTACTCAGATTCCAAGTAAACTGAAATATTTTTTGAAACTCGCCGTTTACTTTTTTAAATAGCTTATTTTCTCGAGCGTAACCATTAAATAATTTAACATTTAGGTTATTTGTGATTGTATCTGCTAATACCCCTGTTACTTTAGAACTTATAATCGCTCTTTTAGTGTCGTATTTTAATTTGTATAAACTAAAAAAATAATTAATTGAAATAAAAATTAATACCCACAATAAAATACCTAAACCAAGCCATATATTTTTTCTTCCTAAGATAATAATAATCGCCGAAGTATTTACAAAAATTGGTAATAAATCCCAAACAAATAAACCTGTTACCATGTCAAAAGCATGAACAAATCTATTAGATTTTTTTACTAGAGAGCCAACGAAATTATTATTAAAAAATGAAATTGAATGTTTATGCAAATAAGCAAAAGAATTATTAGCCAAATCCGCCATAGCATTTGACTGGAAATAAGCCATAACAAAAGTAGTTATTCGCTTAGCTATCCAACTCAAAAAATAAACTAACAAAATTTTTCCTAAAATAGCAAACAATACACCCGTCTCCCTGTCAGCACTAGTATTAACTAAAATGTCAAAAAATTGTTTATAGAATAAAGGAGCAACGATATTTGCTAAAGAGGCAAAAATTACAGAAAATAAAATAATTAAAACAGACCATTTATATTTCCATAAATGTTTCCAAAATATTTTAAATGTTTCTCTAGTCAAATACTGCATAAGTCCAGATAGTATAGCATAAGATAAATTTTACATAAATTAAAAAAACAGCCAAAAGGCTGAAATTTAACTCCACTTTGGTCGCAGACCATGAGCGAACGCAGTGAGTCGAATGGCTCGGAGCGCTGCGCTATTGCCCAGCATCTTAGGAGCCTCGTCTTCGACTCAGATTTATTAAATCCGAACCTGCACTCATTTCATTCGTTTGGCTCGGAGACAGGGAATCGAACCCCGATTGCCTGGACCAAAACCAGGTGTCCTACCATTAGACGATCTCCGAACATAAATAACGAAATCATGATACTATTTTTTAACTAAATTGTCAATAATAAAAGGTGGAATGAACTCAATCACCCCACCTTTACCTTGCTCAACATAAGCTTAACCCTCCAGCTCTTTCTTGTTCATCGCATACTGTTTCCGACAATAAGCCACTGCTAGAGCAGATAGTATCGCAAGCGTTGCAAAAAATCCTATCGCAAACCAATCAATACCATCTGAGTTGAATACTACGAATAAGGCCTTAATAAAAGATGCTATCATTACTAGCACAGCCGCAGTAGCGAACCAGAACCAAGTAGCAGTTACCTTTTGCAGATCTTTACGTTCAGTACTATTCATTTATATATCCTCCTGTTTAAGAACGTTTATCTTTATTAGGCATAACATAACTAATAAATTTTGTAAAATAAAAAAAACCCCAATCGTCATCGAGGTTCTCTTTTTATATCTTCAAACTTGCTTTAATAAAATCTACAAACAATGGATGTGGACGCAAAGGACGAGATTTAAATTCAGGATGAAACTGTGAAGCCACAAAAAATGGATGATCTTTTAATTCGACTATTTCTACTAGACGTTTATCTGGAGATAAGCCTGCAAAACGCATGCCCGCTTTTTCTAATACATCCCGATAATCCATATTGAATTCATAGCGATGACGATGGCGCTCACTTATTTTGTGGATACCATAAGCTTTAAAACTCTTAGAATCTTTATCCAAAACACATGGATAAGCTCCCAAACGCAAAGTACCACCCTTTTCTTCTTCTGCTGTATGACCTGGTAAAATATGAATAACTGGATTTTTAGTCTTTGGATCAAATTCAGTAGAATTTACTTTTTTAGTCTCCAAAACATGACGAGCAAATTCAATTGTTGCTACTTGCATACCCAAACATAGACCTAAATAAGGCTTGTTGTTTTTTCTAGCATAACGAGCTGCTATGATTTTACCTTCAATCCCCCGATTTCCAAATCCACCCGGAACAACAATACCTTTCACTTTCTTTAATTTTTTAAATTCTGCTTTGTCTTTTTTCTCTAGTTTAACAGCATTTATCCAAATCAAGTCTAAAGTAATATTATTATGATAACAGGCTGATTTTAAAGCCTCTACCACGCTCAAATAAGCATCTAAATTCTGATTATACTTACCTACCAGACCAATGCTTAATTTTTTCTTGTGATTAGATTTTATTTTCTTAACTAGCTTCTCCCAATCACTTAAGTCGGATTTTCTTTTGGCTAATTTTAATTTATCAGAAATAATACTAGAAATATGATATTTTTTCTCAAAATTTACTGGTACTTCATAAATAGTTTTAACAGTTGGCGCTGGAATAACCGCCTCTTCTTCGACATCAGCAAATAGAGAAATTTTAGCAATGGCATCTTTGTCAATCTTTTTATCACTCCGTGCCAAAATAATATCTGGTTGAATACCACGACGATATAATTCTCTAACTGAAGCTTGTGTTGGTTTAGTTTTCAGCTCTCCAGAAGCTTTCAAAAATGGCAATAAAGTCAGATGAATAAACAAAACATTATCATGACCAACTTCTCTATGAAATTGCCGAGCTGCTTCCAAATATGGATCACCTTCAATATCTCCCACGGTACCGCCAATTTCAATCAATAAAATATCAGCCTTACTACTTTCAGCTGCTTTTTTGATATGATCTTTTATTTCGTTAGTAATATGAGGGATGATTTGAATAGTTTTACCCAAATAATCTCCACTTCGTTCTTCTCTTAAAACTTTTTCATAAACCCGACCTGTTGTCAGGTTTGATAATTTAGATAAATTGGTGTCGATGAAACGTTCATAATGACCTAAATCCAAATCTGTTTCTGCTCCATCATCAGTGACATAAACTTCACCATGTTGGAAAGGACTCATAGTACCAGGGTCTATATTTAGATACGGATCTAGCTTGAGAGTAAAAACTGAATAGCCACAAGAACGCATAATGGCTCCAATAGACGATGAAGCAATACCCTTGCCCAGTCCTGAGCAAACTCCTCCGGTGATAAAGATAAACTTTGTTTTCTGCATGAGTAAATGATTAAAATCAAAAATGAATTCACAACTATTATAGCAAATTTTTTGATCTCTTGCTAATTTGAATACATCATAACCTCTCCCCTAGAAACATCCTAACAAAAAATCCCCCTGTTAAGGGGGATTTAGGGGGTTGAAGTGTTTTATCTAAAACTTACTATGCTTCTACTAGCTTTCTCCGTATTTTTTTAGCCATAGCTATATAACCATCTTTTTCATAAGCTTCTACTAGCTTTACCCACATCTCTTGAGTCTTAGCTGTATCACCGGCTTTTTCATAAGCTTCTGCTGCTTCAGTGTAATTCTTATCAGTTTCGAATTCTTCTGCTAGCTTTCTCCACATCTCTTGAGTCTTAGCTGTATCACCAGCTTTTTCATAATTTCTTACTGCGTACAAATAGTTACCTTCGGCTTCGAATTTTTTTGCTAGCTTTACCCAAATCTCTTGAGCCTTAACTGTATCGCCAGCTTTTTCATAAGCTTCTGCTGCATTTGGAGTATCATCAGCTTTTACACAAGCTTCTGCTAGCTTTCTCCATGCTCCTTGAGCCTTAGCTGTATCACCGGCTTTTACACAAGCTTCTGCTGCGTACAAATAAGCACCTCGTGCTTCGAATTCTTTTGCTGCCTTTATCCACGTGTCTTTAGCCTTAGCTATATCACCAGCTTTTTCATAAGCTCGTGCTGCGGCGCTATAAGTCTTATCAGCTTCGAATTCTTTTGCTAGCTTTGCCCAAATCTCTTGAGCCTTAGCTGTATCATCAGCTTTTTCATAAGCTTCTGCTGCTTCAGTGTAATTCTTATCAGTTTCGAATTCTTTTGCTGCCTTTATCCACGTGTCTTTAGCCTTAGCTATATCACCAGCTTTTTCATAAGCTCGTGCTGCGGCGCTATAGT
>JABIAL010000033.1 GCA_018653315.1 bacterium | reverse complement strand
TTCTGTGGATAGTGGGAATATTTATGCCAAAGGTAGCATTAGAGCTAAGTATGCTTTACCGCCAGATATGTATAATGCTTATATTGTTGAAGCTGGTGGCGATATTTATCAAATATTTGCCTCTAGCACCACAGATGGTTTAGGCACTTTGCCAAATCGCTCATTGATTAATTTTCCTACCTTAAATGCACCAAATGGACACTATATTAATGCATTAGGTCATTTGGATTTCAATGGATTAACAGGTGATATTAACTCTAGTGGAAAAAATAAATACGGTGCTACTCTAGGTGGTCAAAATCCAGATCTTAGTGATTATTTTGATAATGAAATATATCATCTAAGCGGCGGTTTAGGGCTTCCTGGTGTAACTATTAAAGCTGGTCATGATGGTGATAAGCAGAGCATAATAGTCGTGATAGAGGGGGATTTTAGCATAACTGGAAATATTAGTTACGAAGTTGCAGATGTAGATAAATTAAGTGAGGTGGCCTCAGTTGTTTGGATAGTCAAGGGTGATGTTAATATTGATCCCACTGTCACCGAAGTTTCGGGTACTTTTATAGTTTTAGGTAACGGTGGAGATTGTTCTGTGCCAGCAGCGGGCTGCGGACAATTTATTACTGGAGATGGTGACCAAGAATTAAAAGTGTACGGTTCGGTATTAGCTAGAAGATTTGATTTACAGAGAACTTATAGTGATGATGGCTTGCCAGCAGAAAAATTTATTAATGACGGTCGTTTGCAAATCAATCCACCCAGTGGTTTAGAAGATTTTTCACAAGCTATTCCTAGCTTTAATTATAATTCACAATAGAATATTATTTAGACAGCCTGTTGAGTCAAAGTGGCTTAGCAGGTTCTTTTATTTAGTTTGTTCCCCAAAGTAAAATATGTTATAATAAGATGGAATCATTGAAGACAAAAACAGAATAAGATATGCAATTATTTTCTAAAGTTACTAGTTATCTGGGGGTGGATATTGGCACAGCCAGTGTTAAGATTGTTGAGTTAGAAAATTATCGTGGCCAAGCTAAATTAAAAAGTTATGGCTATGCAGATATAAATACCAATATTTTACGAGGGGCAACCAATCAAAACAATCAATTGATTGCTAATTATATCAAAGAAGTAGTAAAAAAATCTCGTATAGAGTCAAGACAGGCGATTGCTGCGCTACCTACTTTTTCAGTATTTACTTCAATTATCAGCTTGCCGCCTATGCCCAAAAAAGATTTGGCTTCAGCGGTCAAATGGGAGGCAAAAAAGTTCATTCCTTTACCTATTGAAGAAATGATTTTGGATTGGAAAATTTTGAATAAAAAAGGGGTGGATAAGAACGTTAAAGATGGAAAATCAGCAGGTGCAAGTTTAGGAAATTTATTTAGTAAAGATAAAGAAAATAAGGGCGATAAAGATAAGTCAGAAATAGAAGGAGAAAATCCTTCGACTGGCGATCAGGATGATCAGGGCGAGACAAAGCCACCAGAGGAAGCAAAAAAAACGACGACAAATGATCAGGTCAACATGGCCAGTAAAAATACCTTTGGCGCTAAAAATTATCGGATTTTATTAACAGCTGCTCCTAAAAATTTAGTAGCTCGTTACCTGGATATTTTTAAGAGAACTAATATTAATTTATTGAGCTTGGAGACAGAAGCATTTGCTTTATCACGATCTTTGATGGGTAACGATATGTCCAGTGTAATGATTGTCGATGTTGGTTCTAATAATACTGATGTTTGTGTGATTGAGCAGGGTGTACCAATTTTAAATCGGGGTATTGATACTGGTGGCGGTGTGATTACTAAGGCTATTATGAATAGCATGAATGTCAATATAGATAGAGCAGAGCAATTCAAAAGAGATTTTGGTTTAATGATGTCCGGTAATCGTAGTGTGCCTAACACAATTCAAAATGCTTTAAATCCAATTATTAATGAAATAAAATATGTTTTTGATTTATATCAAAAACAAGGGCAAGGACACATTGAAAAGATAATACTTTCGGGTGGTAGTGCTTTTTTACCGAATTTACCTAAGTATTTATCAGAATTATTATCATTACCAGTAATCATTGGTGATCCTTGGGATAGAATAGTTTATCCTATGGATTTGAAGCCAGTTCTGCAAGAAATTGGGCCAAGGATGGCGGCTAGCATTGGTTTAGCGATGAGAGATATTTAATATGGCAAAAGATAGTATCAATTTAATGCCAGAGGACTTAAGGTCAAAAGAAGGGGCAGTAAAAGCAAAAGTAAAAAAACAAAATGCACTGCCTGATTTAAGTGTGCCTGAAGTACAAACAGATTTAGCAAGGCAAGAATTGAGCGGTAGCAAAGGTAAAAAATCTTTTTGGTCAAAATTTAAGAGTACAAAACCACCCAAACAAGAGCCAGAACAAGTTGAGGCTAAGATTAAGCCTTTGCCAGAATTGGATGGCGGTAAGAATAAAAAAGGTTTTTGGTCAATGTTTAAGAGTACGAAACCACCTAAACAAGAGCCAGAACAGCCTGAGGCTAAGATTAAGCCTTTGCCAGAATTAAAACCAACTCCAATTGTCCCAGTAGTTCCTGCACCTAAAGTAGTAGCTCCAGTGCAACAACAAGCTCCTAAAGTGCCAGGTAATAATCAGGGGTTTTCTCTTGATGTACAGGCACCTGTTCCAGTTAAAGAAAAAATTGTTCCAGCTGAAAAAGATACTCAATTTCATCAACCAAGTAAGCATATTAGGGCTAGGTTTGTAGAAACTGGCATGGGTGTTGATTTAGTACCTACTTCAGCCAAAGTTAAAGGTTGGAAACAGATTAGTACCTTGGCTATTATTTCATTTGTGGCCTCAATTGGTATGATAGTGGTTTTTTATTTTGGTTTATTAACTATCAATACTAGTTTTAATAGTAATAAAACAGAAGGTTTAGCGGAGATAGAAAACATTAGATCGCAGCTAATAAACTTTAAAGAGAGCAGTATAGAAATCAATGCTGTTGGTAAAGAAATTGCTGTAGTTTTAGAGTTATTAAATAAACATATTTATTGGACGAATTTCTTTGATTTATTAGAAAAATACACTATAGAAGACGTATATTATAGTGGTTTTGCTTCTTCAAATAATGGAGCTTTGACTCTAGATGCTACTACTATTAATTATTATTCAGTAGCCAAGCAGTTAAAGGTTTTTCAACAAGAAGAGGCTAGTGAATTTATTAGCAAAGTAGAAATATCTGGCGCTTCAGCTTCAGAATCAGGAGTTAGCTTTAGTATAGCCATTACTTTGAATCCGGATTTATTTTATTATCAGGAGATTAATTTAGAATAAGATTTTCATGTCAGACAAAGATAAGATTGTTAAATTTGAACAACCATCTAGTTTATTATTGATGGCTAATCGTTATCTGTGGGCCATTGTGTTGGTTATAGTTGTTATTACTTTGTCTTTGGGTTATTTTTTATTTTTACATGGTAGAGTTAGCACGATTGGCTTAGCACGAGAAGGTGCAACTGAGGTAAATAAAGAAGTAGAAGAAGAAAAGGCCTTGGTTCAAGAAGTATCTGATTTGGCTCAAGAATACGCAGATTTAAGGGCTAGTAGAGAAAGCGATTTACAACGTTTGCAGAAAATATTACCAGATGAACCACAGATAGCAGAATTACTTGTGGCAGCAGAAAGATTGGCTTTTGATAATAATCTTTTGTTATCCAACATTGACATCGTGGATTCGTCTGATAATGCAAGTGAGTTTACAGAAGACGGAGAGGAAGTTAAAAATAGTTCTAAATTAAAATTTTTAACTATTAATATGGCAGTTCAACAAATGTTAGATGAAGAGGGTGAGCCATTGGGAGATGGAGATGCTTACGATAAATTGAAAGTGTATTTAAATGTTTTAGAGAAGAGCATCCGTTTATTTGATATAGAATCAGTTTCTTTTTCAGGAGCGGAATCGCCAGACACACCATTGACAGCTGACTTTACAATGACTACTTATTTTTCTTCTAATTAATTCTATTTTGTCTAGAAATTTATTTATTAATTTTTTACTCTAATTTTTAACAGAGTATGGAAAAAAATAACAAACCAATAATTTTTATCATTTTATTAGTCGCGATTGTTTTAATCGGTGGTGGCTGGTTTGTGTTTAGTAAATCAGCAGAATTTACATCTGATTTTGATTCAGAAAAAATAAAACAAGAAGTAGATGCCGTAAAGATTAAGATTTTAGCTCAAGAAAATTTAGAGTTTTTTCCGCTAGCTAATTCAAATAGCGATGCTATAGATATTTTTAAACAATTTCAAGAAAATCCGCAGTATAAAAAATTAGATGTAATATCTACATATGTTAATTTAACTTATAATAGCAATCGTTATCCTTTTAGAATTCTTGAAGAATTAATGCCAGAAGAATCAGAAGAAGAATGAGGTAGTAATTTATGACTAAAAAAGAATTGAAAAAAATATTAGATTTTTTACTTAGTAAAAAATCAATTACCGATGATCAATATCAAGAGTTTGCCAAGCAGACTTTTGCTAATTTTAGTATAGCTGAAAAACAAATTCGTCGTAAAATTTTAGTTTCCGATGAAGATTGGACTCAGATTAAGGCTTTGTTTTTTGAGATGGAATATGGTGTTTTATCTGGTAAGGTTATTAATGCAGAAATTCTGAATATCTTACCTCAGGATTTGGCAGAAAATTACCGCATGGTTGTTTTTGATAAAAAAGCTAAAAATATTCATGCGGGGATAGTTAATCCAACAAATTTAAAAGCAATGGATGCTTTGAATTTTTTGGCCAGAAAGCATAAGTATAATGTCAAATTTTATATTATTTCTGAGGATAGTTATCGTTCGGCTTTAAAACAATATGAAACCTTAGGAGAAGAAGTGGGAGCAGCACTTGATACAGCGGAAGCTATTTTTGCTCCTAAAGATCAAATTTTAGATGATGACGATGGTAAGGGATTCACTGAAGTAATTAAGTCAGCGCCAGTATCAAAAATAGTTTCAGTTATTTTACGACATGCTATCGAAGGCCGAGCTTCAGATATTCACATCGAACCAGTTGGTAATCAAAGTAAGATACGTTATCGTATTGACGGTGTTTTACATACGACAATAGTTTTACCGATTTATGTTCATTCAGCTTTAATATCTCGTATCAAGGTAATGTCAAATTTAAAAATTGACGAAACTCGTATTCCTCAAGATGGACGTATTCGAATTAAGATTCATGGTAAAGATGTTGATTTCCGTATTTCTACTATTCCTTTGATGGGGCATGAAAAAGTGGTAATGCGTATCTTAGAAACACCAGACAAAGCGCCAACTTTTGAAGAATTAGGCTTTATGGGTAACCATGCTAAACGAGTGGCCGCTAGCATTAAAAAGCCTAATGGTTTATTTTTAGTAACTGGTCCGACTGGTTCTGGTAAATCTACTACTTTGTTTGCTGGTTTAAGTGTTTTGAATAGAGAAGATGTAAATATTGCCACCCTAGAAGATCCAGTAGAGTATTACGTGCCAGGAGTGAATCAATCACAGGTTCGTCCCGAAGTTGGTTTTACTTTTGCAACTGGTTTAAGAGCTCTTTTACGTCAAGATCCAGACATTATCATGGTTGGTGAGATTCGTGATAATGAAACGGCTGAGCTGTCTATTCATGCTGGTTTGACTGGTCATTTTGTACTTTCTACTTTGCATACTAATGATGCCTTAGGCGCTATTCCTCGTATGTTTGATATGCATATTGAGCCATTTTTGTTGGCCAGTACTTTGAATGTGGTTATTGCTCAACGTTTGGTCAGAAAAATTTGTACTAAATGTAAAGAAGAAATAACATTGCCAGATAATATATTAGAAATAGTCAAAAAAAAGTTAGTAGGTATTCCAGATGATGCTTTTTATGGTGGCGCTAGTAAGGATAAATTAGTTTTTTACAAAGGCAAAGGCTGTGCCCAGTGTGGTGATACTGGTTATAAAGGGCGTGTAGCCATTGTAGAGACCATAGATATCAATAAAAAGATGAAAGACATTGTAGCCAAGGGTTTTGACCGAACGGCTGTAGATGAAGAATTAGCCAAGCAAGCTTTTATTACAATGGATTTAGACGGTTTGATTAAGTCTTTATTAGGCTTAACTACAGTAGAAGAAATTTTGCGGGTTAGTGCAATGTAATGATTAATAAATTTTAATATTATGAGTCAATACAGAATTTTAATAGTAGAGGATGATGATTTTTTACTGCAAATGTACGCAGCTAAATTAGAATTAGAAGATTTTGGCGTTTTGACGGCTAATACTGGTACACAAGGATTGAAGATAGCCCAAAAGAGTCATCCGGATTTGATATTATTAGATTTAAACTTGCCAGAAATGGATGGTTTTGAAGTTTTAGGGCATCTAAAAGAAAATGATGACACTAAAAATATTCCGGTTTTAGTCTTAACAAATTTTGCTCAAAAAGAACACATAGACCGTTGTTTGAATTTAGGAGCGGAGGATTATTTGATTAAAGCACATTTTGTGCCTAGCGAGGTAGTGTCTAAAATAAAAGATATTTTAGCTCGTTAGTTTAAACTTATTTTTCATGTCAACTACAGAAACACTATTAATAAATAAAATTTTAAATATTGCTGCTGAACGCAAGGCTAGTGACGTGCATCTGACGGCTGGTAATTACCCTGTTTTGCGAGTAGATGGTAAATTAGTTACCTTGACTGGTGAGCAAGTATTGACCCCTGATTTTTTATTAGGCATGGCTGAAAGTTTTTTGATTGAAGTTGAAAAAAAAGAGCTAGAACAAGAACGTGAAGTGGTGACTGTATATATTTGGGCTAATCGAGCTCGTTTTCGGTCTAAAGTTTTTTATCAAAAAGGATACGTTGCTATTTCTTTGCGTCTGATACCTCAGCTTATTCGTTCACCAAAAGATTTAGGCTTACCAAGTGCTTTGACCCAAATGGTAACCAAAGAAAAAGGTTTAATTATAATCACTGGTCCTTTTGGTAGTGGTCGGACAACAACAGTAGCTTCATTATTAGAGACTTTGAATAGAAACAAAGGTTTACATATTCAGACCCTAGAACAACCAATTGAGTATTTATTAGCCAATAATCAATCGATTATTGAGCAGCGAGAAATAGGAAAAGATACAGCTACTTTTATCAAAGGCCTGCAAGATACCATCGATGAAGATGTTGATGTGGTTACGGCTAGCTCATTAGAAGAGGATGGAATGGAAGAATTATTGTTGCAAGTAGCGGAAAGTGGAAAATTAGTTATTGTAGTTATGGATGCTGATACAGTTATTACCGCTCTAGAAAGATTTATTAGCAATATTGATCCAGATCGAAAAATATGGGGGCGAGACATTTTGTCTCAAGTGTTATTGGGAGTAGTAGCTCAACGATTATTACCAAGGATTGGTAGCGGTTTAAGCTTGGCTTATGAAGTTTTAACTATGACTTCAGCTGTACAGGCTATTATTAAAGATAATCGTTTGTATCAACTCAAGAGCATTATGCAAACTTCAAGAGAAGAGGGTATGGTTAATTTAGATAAATCGTTATTAGAATTAGTTAGGGTTGGTGAGATTAGCGTAGATGATGCTTTACAATATGCTGGTGATCCGCAAATGTTTAAGCGTAATTTTTAAGAAATATGCCTACTTTTAAATATCGAGTACGTGCCCAGTCAGGTGGTATTAGCACGGGTAA
>JABIAL010000032.1 GCA_018653315.1 bacterium | reverse complement strand
TTCTCCATAATCGCGCGACTATTTTAACCCCACTCATCATTAGAGTGGGGTTTTTTATTTTGTTAAATCAGGTTATAATACAAACATGAAACAAGATGGTATGAATTTAATTGGCATGATTATGACTATCGGGGTGATATTAATTTTATTTATGTCTATTTACGTAGCAGTTGATCCAGCTAGTCGGATAAATACCGCTAAAGATAAAACCAGAGATCAGGATGTAATGTTATTAGCTCAGGCTATGAAAGAATACATGTTAGATAATAAGGGAGATATTCCAATTACAGGAGATATCACTACTAGTAAGAAAGTGTTGTGTAACTCAGCTATTAGTTTGACTTGTGCTGGTGACACAGAAGATTGTTTGATTATTGATACGACAACAGATTTTTTGGATAATTATTTAGCTACTCTACCAGTAGACCCAGATAAAACAAATACAGCTGATACTGGATATTATATTCAAAATGTTAATGGTCAGGTTATTTTGGGTTCTTGTAATTATGAAGATGAGGCTATCACTTATAACCCAAGAATAGTAGACACTACTGAAGCGGCTGCGCCAGCATGTGGTGGTACAGAATTTGAAGATTATTGTTGGTATTTGTCTGATAATCTTCTCGATGATTGCGATGATGTTTGCGCAGGCAATGGATTGACCTGTGTATCAGGAGTAACCTATGCATCAAAAGGTGATTGTAGTTTGCATGCAGCTATGGGGATAGGTTGTTCAGATGGTTGTGATGTGTCATCTCAGGTTTATTCGCCAAGTATATTAAATCCAGCATATGGATTTGAGTATTGTTATACAGATACAGCTAATCCAGTCTATTATTGTGGCGGTTATAATTACGCTGACTTTCTTATCTTGTGTGCTTGTGAAGCAGCGTAGTTAAAATAATAAAATTTATTAAGAGAAAATAGCCTTGGGGCTGTTTTTTATTTTATGTTGATTTATGGTATAATTTAGTCACAAAATAATATTTTTTCTATGAAAATTGAGCAAATAAATCATTGGTTAACTAAAGTTTTTATTGTGGCTTTAGTTTTATTACAAGGTGCGCTTTTTGTTAGTACTAGAGCAGCATTTACCAATGTTAATCAATTACAGATTCAGTTTATTTTATCTAGTGACAGCTTTACTATTGGTGAGCAAGTATTGATTCAAGCAAATATTAGCAATGATTATGATTTTAATACGGTACATTTTATTATTCGTGATAGTGATAACTTAGTAGATTTGGAATTCCAGGCCATTTTAGAAAACGATAATATTTGGGTAGCTGATAGTCTTTGGGACACAATAGACTTAATGTCGGGCATATATTACTTATCAGCCTCAGCCTCAGCCTACGATAGTCAGGGAAATATGATTGAATTTGCTACTTCTAATGATTATGAGATTGTTTTAGAAGAAGACATTATTCAACCTTTAAATAATTTAGAGATTAATATAATATCACCTGTTGCTAATGAGGAGATTAGCGGACAAGAATACGAAGTTATAATTTCCGCTGAAGATACGTTTATCGGCATGGTTGGTGCCAGCTTAATACAAGACAGTGAAGAACTTGATCAACAATATTTTGAGTCATTCGGAGGCACTTATCAATATCATTTGTTTATAGATACCACTCTAGCTAGTAATGCTCCAGCACAATTACTTATTTTCGAAGAAAGGTCAGGCACCATGATTGATTTGGCAGATATTAATGTGATTATTAATAACCAGGAAGATGTTGAACCACAAGTGATTCCATTGGCAATTGAAGAAATAGTTCATCCTAATCCACAAGATGTGATTAGCGGCACAGATGGAGTATTGGAAGTGAGATTGAATCGAGTTCCGAGCGATCCAATAAATATTATTGCTAATTTATATAGTTTGACCGATGGTCAATTGATTGAAAATTATGAGTTACTCGCTAATAATGACAATTCTTTAATTTATCAAGGTAATTTAGGAGATACTAATGTTTATCCAGATGGCGAGTATTATATAGTTTTTGAATTAAATAATTTAGCTACTGAGCCGATAGTTTTTACTATCCAAAATACAATAGAGGAAGATGAAGAAGACGAAGAGGATGAGAATAATTTTGGTCTTGTTACCGATCCAGTTGACTATACCATCGCTTTACAACAGCCGGTTGGAAGCTCTATAGAAACTGATGAGTTTGTAGTAGAATTGACCAATAATTTCTTAGCAACTAATTTAGGTTTTCTTTTTACCAAGGCTGACGATCCTTCTATTGGGCAAGAATTTGTTTTGGTTTATACAAATGGACAATATTGGAGTCAATTAGTAGCTATGGACGATACTTTTATTAATGGTCAGTATCTTTTGACTGTCGTTGCTACTGACGCTAATGATGAAATTGCCGAAGAAGTTTTTAATTTAGAGCTTAATCGAGTTATTTATCAGCAACCAGATCCACCAGAAGAAAATGAAGAAAGCGATGAACCGCCAGCAGAAGAGGAAGAAAGCGATGATAATACTCCTAGTGAACCAGCAGAAGAGGAAGAAAGCGATGATAATACTCCTAGTGAACCAGCAGAAGAGGAAGAAAGCGATGAACCGCCAGCAGAAGAGGAAGAAAGTGATGATAATACTCCTAGTGAACCAGCAGAAAATGAAGTAGTAGATCCTTTTGTATGTCAGACAGATATTGATTGCGTTAATTTATGCGCTGGATGTTATAATCAAAATTATTTACCAGAAAATGATTGTGCTGCTATTCCTACCGGATCTTGTGCTTGTATGGATAATCAGTGTGTACATATAGAAGAGGCTAGTCAAATAGAGCCAATGGATGATGAAGATATTAGTCAACTTTGTTTAGATAATGGCATTGAGGATATTGATAATTGTGTGCGTTGGTTAGCTGTGTCGAGCGGAGACATCGACCCTTTATGTTTAGCTGAAGATATTTATGATCCAATAGCTTGTGAGGATTACCTTAATCGTACTTATGTTGATTTGGAGTGTCAGGTAGAACAAATTATTGATGTGCAAGCTTGTCAGGATTATCTGTTAGAAAAATATGCATCTGACGTAGCTTGTAATTTATCTTCGGTAAATTTATGTCAACAAATTTTGCAAGAGACGTATTTAAATCGTTTAGTTGTTAAACAAAAACAAAAACAAGCGATCAACGAGATTATTGATCCGATAATTGGTCAGACAGTGTCTGCTCAGGATGTGATGGATCAATTAGTGGCTTTAGATGTTATGAATGCAATGCCATTAAAAGAAGATGTTAAGGTTTTAATTGTTTCTTCAGAAGAAAGCATCACTTTGGTTAGTGAGCAAAAATTAGAAATGATATCACCAGCCGTTCTAGTGATAGACACAGATAGTGATGGCTTGCCAGATGATTTAGAAAATTATTACGGTACTGATATTTTAAATCCAGACACAGATAGTGATGGTTATCTAGATGGTCAAGAAATAAATAATAATTATAATCCATTAGGAGAAGGAGAGTTATTAGTAGAGCGAACAAATTTAGATAAAATTATTTTAAGTGCCACAGGTTTAGAGCAGCCAAAATCAAACACTGATAAATTGACTGAAGATTTTGAAGTTTATGAAGTAGTTAATAATAAAGAAGAGGAAAAAATTGTTTTAAGTGGCCAAGCAGATGCTAATGCTTGGATATTAATTTATCTTTATAGTGATTTACCTTTAGTTTTGACCACTCAAGTAGATGCCAATGGTAATTGGTCATATACTTTGGATGAAAATTTAGTAGATGGTCAACATCAAGCCTATGTCACCGTTAATGATGATACTGGTAAAATTATTAAACAATCTAATCCTTTATCATTTTTTGTTAGTTCCGCTCAAGCCGTTTCAGCAGGTGATTATTTTACTAATAAACCAGTAACAGATAGAGTGGATAATATGGTTTTGTATTATTTATTAGGAGGTGCTGCTTTAATCTTAGTGTCCTTGGGAGTTATAGTTTTTATTCATCGAGCTAAGGATGATCTTTCGGCTGACGCTCAAGATGAATAAAGTAGAGGAGTTATAATATATGTCTCGTAAATCAAAAATATTTTTACAACGTAATTACCAGGTTATTTATGCGGTGGTTTTGATTATCTTAATTCCTCTGACTATTATTTTTAACACCGTTTCATCTGTTAAATCTTTTAAAAATAATATTGACGTAGGATTACAAAGGCAAGCTTTGACTATTGGACAGGTGTTCAGTGCTTGGTTTGCTGAAAGTGAAGTTTCATTAGAAGAATTACAAGCCAAAGTTGAAAGCATTGGTAATGCTACTGGTGATTTGGCTCGTTTTGATATTTTGTATCCTGAGGGAGAAAATTTTATAATAGCAGCTAGTTTGGATACAGTTAACATCGGAGAGCTTAATGAGGATCTAAACAACGTCATTGCTTGGCATCAAGGCAAGGCAATAGCTAGCATGGTTTATAACGAAGATCAATTCATTGATGAAGTTGATCGTTTTTGGCAGGTAGTAATGCCATTGCAAGATAGTAACGATGAGAAACAGGCCTTGTTACGTTTGGATATGTCGCTTGGTGTGATGGATGATTTAGTACAACAAACATTAACCAAGTCTTATTTGATTTTGGCGATTACAGTTTTGATAGTTATTTTATTATTAGCCGCTAATACTAGAATTTTTGAATATGCAGTTTTATTCAAAAAGTTGAAAGAAGTAGATAAGATGAAAGATGAGTTTATCTCTATGGCTTCACATGAATTAAGAACCCCGATTACCACTATTAGAGGATTTTTATCTATGATGTTGGAGGGGGATTTTGGTCAACTTAGTGAAGCCGGTCAAAAAAATTTGAAAATTATGGAAGCCTCTACTAATCGTTTGGCAAGCTTAGTAGAAGATTTATTAAATGTATCTCGAATTGAACAAAAGCGTTTAGAGGTGTCTACTATTAAAGTTGATGCCAAGGAAATGTTAAATTCAGTTGGTGATGAATTTGCCTTACGAGTTCAGGAAAAGAAATTGTCTTTAAAAATAAATATTGCTGAAGATTTGCCAGCTGTTTCTGCTGACCAAGATAAATTAAGACAAATAATAATTAATCTGATGGGCAATGCGGTAAAATATACCAAGAAGGGCGAGATTGAAATGGCAGCTTCTCAGCAAGATAAAAAATTTGTTCGTATTACAGTCAAAGATTCGGGACTTGGTATTTCTGCGCCAGCACGAACAAATTTATTTAACAAATTTTATCGTGTGCAAACTGATGATACTAAGGGTATCGTTGGTACGGGCTTAGGTTTATGGATTACCAAACAATTAGTAGAGCTAATGGGCGGTGAAATATTTGTCGATAGTATTGAGCATGTTGGTAGTCAATTTTATTTTACGATTCCGATTTATATAGGAGAGAAAAAAGATGAAAAGAATGATTAAATTGGACTGGAAGAATTTACTATTATGGGGTACAGCAACAATTTTTATTGCTGCTGCTTTAACTTCTATTTTATTAACGAAAGCTGCTCAAGTTCCGTTGACCTTTTTTATTGATCAACAATTAACTGAAAATTGTTTAAATGATAATTATCTCCCCACTACACATAGTTGTTCGACTAATATTAAGACTGGTTATAGTGCCTGGTCGACTGCTAGCCAGGCTTTGCAGGAAATTAAACATTTACAGGACATTGGTACGATTGCTACTGGCGGTCACATGATTTATATTCGTGCTGGCATGTATCGTGAATACATTTATGATCTTCATTGGCCTAGTGGTATTGAGAATCGTCGCAATACTATTTCTGGTTATAATGATGAAAGAGTAATTTTTTCTGGAGCCAGCGCTAAAGATGCCTGGGTACTTGCAAGTGATGATATATACAAGACTAGTTTAACTTCAGAAGAAGCTAATCGACCCGGTGCTTGGGAAGATGATCAGCCTTTGCATATAGCTCGTTTTCCCGAAGATGTTGACGACACTTTAATAGCCCAAGAATTGACCAGGTATCATCTTATTGATCCAGCTTTAAATCAATTATTAGATGAACAGATAATTGATTCTTGGATGGAAATTATGACCGAGCTAGATTGGCACGTCAAAGCTAAGATCGAATCTTATGACCGAGATACACATGTGGCTATTTTTTATGCAGATTCTGAATATAATCAATTATTATTGCCAGGTGATAATGATGGTTTTCAATATCGTCAGCCTTTAGTCAATAGCCCCTATCATTTGATTAATAACATTAAACTTTTAGATCATCCAGGGGAGTATTATTATGATGTAGATGACGAGACTAAAGAATTATATATGATGACTTTAGGTGGGGGTCATCCGGATGGATACTTAATAGAAGTCGGCGCTCGTTCATATATATTTAGATTAGAAGAAGAGGCTCATTATTTAGATTTTAAAGATTTAGAAATGCGTCATGGATATTATGGTGTTTATTTGCATGGTGATTATGAGGGGGGCAATGATTATTTAGATCGTGGCCCAACAGATATTTCATTTGATAATTTTTATGTGCATCATAATAGGAACAAGGGCGTTTATCTTAGTGATTATGTTTATAATATAGATATTTTGAATTCTCGTGTAGAATACAATATCGCTTCTGGCATCTATGCTCGTGGTTATGATACGGGTGATAGTGATTATCTATCAGCTAAGATACGGATAAGTAATAATCGGTTAATTTATAATGGTGGAGTTGGCGCTGGCGTTACATATCTTAAGAATGCTGAAATAGATAATAACTATTTGGATTATAATGGTTTACACAAATTATCTTCTACTATATCAATTCATACTGCCTCTTATACTGATGTACATGATAATACAATTTTGCATGCCGGTGGTAACAGTATTTTATTAGAAGGCCGGTTAACTCACCGCAATCATCATGTGAATGTTTATGATAATTATATAGAAGATTCTTCGTGGCTCAATAATCCTACTACACTTTCTTTTGTTTGTGGTATATGGATTTCTGATACAGATGACTCGAATACATATAATAACTATATTAGCTCTGCTAATAGTCGAGCTTTCCATATTGATGCTGGTGATAGAAATAAGGCCTGGAATAATACTTTTGTTAATATTCATGATGATTTTGGTGATTATAATAGCACGGCATTATTGTTAGAAAATTTTGATGGCCCTGCTTGGGCAACCTTAGGCTATGCTCGTGATAATATCATAGCTAATAATATTTTTATTGGAGATTTTGCCAGAGGGTATTCAGTATTTGCAGCTTACCCCAATGAAGACCTAAGTAACGTGACTGGTAATATTATAGCTAATAATATTTTTTATAGCACCAAGGCTGGTCAGGACATTGAAATGGAAAATTTACAATCTAGCGTTGATCATAGCTTAAATACCTATAGTAATAATCTTTTTTATGCTCCAAATGCTGACGGCATTACTTTTAAATATTTAAATGTCGTTTATGATGATTTAATAGAATTTAAACAAGCATCTGAGCAAGAAATAGGCTCTTTGATCGATGACCCGGAATTTGTAAATTTTGGCACAGAAGATTTTAATTTGCAAAGCAATAGTCCGGCCATCGATGCGGGCCTAGTTATTAGTGGGTTAAATGAAAATTATCAAGGTTATGCTCCAGATATTGGTCGTTTTGAATTTGCTTCAGCTCCTATTTGTGGCAATGGAGTTGCAGAATCAGGTGAAGAATGCGACGATGGTAATAATGACAATGGTGATGGTTGTTCTAGTATTTGCCAGGATGAAGTAGATGAGCCTGTCTGTGGTAATTCTATCATTGAAGATGGTGAGCAATGCGACGATGGTAATGATGATGGTGGCGATGGTTGTTCTAGTACTTGCCAAGATGAAGACATAGGAGGAGACGAACCAATTACTACCCTAGTTGATATTATTAATTTACAAGGCAGCTTAATAAAGTCAGACAATGATCCTCGTATTTATTACATTACTGAACAGGATAAACGTTATTACATCCCTAATGTTCAGACCTATCTTTCTTGGTTTGCAGATTTTACAAATATAGAGATAGTGGATCAGGTTACTTTAAATAATGATTATCCCTACCAAGGTAGATTAACAGTTAAGCCGGGTAATTTAGTGAAATTTCAAGATGATCAAAAAGTTTATGTTATTAAACCCACTAAAGTTTTAAGATGGATTGATAGCGCTGTTGTATTTAAAGAATTTGGCTATAATTTTAATAAAATTATTCATTTGCCAGCTATAGATTTTGATTATTATTTATTAGGCGAGCCAATAAGCTCATCAGACGTACATTCTTCTGGGCAAGTATTAAAACATGGACATTATCCGGAGATATTTTATATTGAAGATAATATAGAATATTGGATCAAAGATTCTAATACATTTTTATCTCTAGGCTTTAAATGGAGAGATGTTATTACTATACCTGTGAGGTATTGGTACACTAGAGTATTAGATGACCTAACATTTAGGTTGAAAGATTGGTAGTTAATTTTTGTTTCACAATAAAGAGTCTTTTATGGTATAATTTAGTTATTAAATTATACTTTTTTTATGGCTTCATCACTTCCTATTTCACAAGAAGAATTAAAAAAGTTTTTGTTAGCAGCAAAGTCAGTCACAGAAGATGATTGGCAGAAAGCTGATAAAAATGCTCATCGTAGGCGGCGTAAAATTGAAGAAGTTTTAGTCGAACGCGGTTTTTTTGATGAAAGATATTTATATGAGTTAGTTAGCGATAAGATTAACGTACCTTATGTTAATTTACGTAAAAGAAAATTAGAACCAGAAGTTTTAGCTAAGTTAGATAAAAAAACAGCCAAAGCAGCCCAAGCCATTCCTTTTGCCGTTGAAGGAGATATGATTAGAGTAGCCTTTGTGGATCCCTTAGATAAACAAAAATTGGCCTTAGTAGAGAGCGTTTTAGGAAAAAAGACATTACCACACCTTACCAGTGAGAAAAATTTCTTTTTTGCAGCTCGTTTGTATGAAAAAAATATAAAAGAGGAATTATCGCAGATCATTAGTAAACAAATTGTTTCTGGCAAGAGTTTAAAAAAGGTAGAGATACCGGTTATTAAAATAGTGGATGCCATTTTAGAGTATGCTATTTTTGATCAGGCTTCAGATATTCATATTGAAGCTTTACCAGATGCAGTAGTAGTACGATTTCGAATAGATGGAGAATTACACGACAAGGTAGAATTACCAGCAGCTATTCAGAACGCTTTAATTGCTAGAATTAAAATTTTGGCTAACTTAAAAATAGACGAACATCGTGTTCCTCAGGATGGTCGGTTTTCTTTTTTTATAGAAAGTCACGAAGAGTCGGTGCGGGTATCAATAATTCCGGCCTTTTATGGTGAAAAAGTAGTAATGCGTTTAATGACAGATGAAGCTCAAAATATTAGTTTGGAAGATATTGGTTTTTCTGATAAGAATATTCAAGTTATGCATCGCCAAGTCAAAAAACCCTTTGGTATGATTTTAGTGGTTGGACCAACTGGTTCTGGTAAAACTACTACTTTGTATTCAATTTTAAATATGTTAAATACTGAGGGAGTGAATATTTGCACCATTGAAGATCCGATTGAGTATGGTGTTCATCGAATTAATCAAACACAAATTAATCCAAAAGCTGGTTATACTTTTGCTACTGGTTTGCGAGCACTTTTACGGCAGGATCCGGATGTGATTATGATTGGGGAGATTCGCGATAATGAAACTGCTAAGATCGCCGTACGAGCTGGCTTAACTGGGCATTTAGTACTTTCCACTTTGCACACTAACAATGCTGTTGGTGCACCACCGCGGGTATTAGACATGGGAGTGGAGTCGTTTTTATTAGCTTCAACTTTAAACATTGTTATTGCTCAACGTTTGGTTCGTAAAATTTGTTTAAAATGTATAGAGAGTTATCATTTATCTAAAGAAGAGCTTGTAAGTTTGAGTAAAGAGTTTGACTTAAATGACATGTTGCAACGATTCAAAGAATTAAAATTAATTGAAAATGAATTTAAAACATTTGAAGAGCTGACCTTTTATCGTGGTAAGGGTTGTAAATATTGTAATCAATCTGGTTATTCTAAGAGAATTAGTGTGTTGGAGATTTTAGAAAATACATCGGCAGTTCAAAAATGCATTATTCGTAATGCTTCTTCCAATGATCTTCAGGAACAAGCACTAAAAGACGGGATGATTACTATTTTTGAAGATGGATTACAAAAAACTTTGCGAGGGATTACTACCATTGAAGAAGTTTTACGCATTAGACGTGAATAGTAGAAAATTATCACGTAGCAGGTCTAATATAAAATAAATATGAAATATTTAAATAAAAAACATCAACCAATTGATGATACTAATGATTTGGTAAAAAGTAAGCTTGGTCAAGTTGAGCCAAAAAAGAAGGTTATTACTAAACATACTCCTAAAAAAAGAAAAAAGTTTACAGGAGCCTTTCAATTGAAACGAGTAAGTTTAACGGCTAGAATGTTATTTTTGGATAATCTAGCTACTATGTTAAAAGCTAGTTTGTCTTTGGCGCCAGCTTTGCAAACACTAGAAAAAGAAACTAAAAATAAATATCTCAAAGAAATTATTTTAAGTCTCAAGGTTAAGGTAGAGAATGGTCAATTATTATCTTCTGGCATGAAGGAATACCCAAAGGTATTTACGGAAATGATTATTGCCACAGTTGAAGTGGGAGAAAATGTTGGTATGTTGGATGAAACCCTGGATAATTTGGCTCATATTTTAAAAGCGCAGAAAAAATTAAAAAGCAAAGTTTTTGGCGCTCTAATGTATCCTAGTATTGTATTGATAGCTTTAATAGGTGTCAGTCTTTTTTTATCTTTTTTTGTTTTTCCGCAATTGATTAGTATTTTTGAAGGAGCAAATGTTAATTTGCCAATAGTACTTATAGCGGTACAGACTATCATTAGTGTTTTGTCGCTCTATGGTTGGTATATTTTAGCTGGGGCAGTTGGTTTGTTTATTGTTATATATTTTATTTTTAAATTGTCTAAACCAAAACTGTGGTTACATCGTTTATTACTAAAAATTCCTTTGGTCGGCAAAATTATTAGAGAATTATCTTTGACTCGTTTTTCTAGCAATTTACAAGCTTTATTGGCTTCTGGTTTGTCGATTGTTAAATCCTTAAACATAGTAGCCAAAACTTTAAATAATCTTTACTATCGTCAACATATTCAAGAAATGGCTCTGGAGCTAGAAAAGGGTATATCTTTAGCCAAAACAATGGATAAACGGCCAGATTTATTTCCCTCTTTAACTATTCAATTGTGCGAGATTGGTGAGCAGACAGGTAAATTAGATGATATTTTAACTAAGATATCTGAATTTTATGAAGAACGCGTAAATAATATTTTAGCTAACCTATCTACTATTATTGAACCAATATTATTAGTGTTAGTTGGTATTGCTGTAGGATTTATTGCAGTTTCCATCATTGGTCCAATGTATGAATTAACCAATAGTTTTGCTTAAAGCACTTATATGAAAGATCAACAGGGAGTGACCATGATTGAATTATTAGTTGCCATTGCTATTTTAGCCATGGTTTCTTCTTTAAGTTTTGCTACTCATCGTAAATGGCAGGAACATGTATTTTTAACTAATCAAGTTGGTGAACTAAGAAGCGCGATTGTTAAAACACAGCAGTTAGCCATAGCTTCAGCTAAAGATAGTGCCTGGGGTGTCCATTTTGAGGCAGCTCAATACACTATATTTAGTGGCAGTAGTTATAGTGAGATTGATCCAAATAATGAGATTTATGATTTACAAGGAGTATTGATTGTAGATCCAGAAATTGTTTTGAGTGATGGTATCGGAGGTTTTGGTTCAAATGTAATTTTTAGTAAATTTACTGGTCAGACTGTTAATACTGGCACGATTGCTTTGATGCCAGAAGTTAATCCAGCTATTACCAAGAGCATTACTATTTATGCCGTAGGTCAAATTGATTAAAATGGATATAAATAAATCAAAAAAAGGATTTTCTTTAGTCGAGTTATTAATCGCGATTTCTTTTATGAGCGTGATTATTGTTTTGACTTTTACTATCACTTCTTTTAATAGTAAATTATCTAATTTAAACAGAGAGCGCACCAAGGCTTTAATGTATGCTACTGAAGGTATAGAGGCGTTGAAATTAATAGCCTGGGAAGATTTACAAATAGGAGATTTTCATCTGACTCTTCAAGGGGATGCTTGGATTTTAGCGGTTGGCAATGAAGTTGTCGATGATTTTACTAGAACAATTACTATTAGTGATGTATATAGGGAGGATTCCACAAATGGCAACACTCATGGTCCAATAGCGGTGACAGGTTTTTTGGATCCAGACACTAAAAAAATTACAATTTCTTTAGATTGGCTAAGTAGGTCTGGTAGTAATCAACAAGAACAGTTAGAAACTTACCTACATCATTGGCAGGCAGATCGTTGGTCACAGTCAGATTGGATTGGAGGCTCAGGACAGAGTAATTGGTCAGACATAACAAGTTTTTACACCAAAGACTCGGGCATGGACATATCTACACCAGGCATAGCCACATTGTTATCTGGTTTTTTAGATTGGAACGAAGCAACTACTACAGCAACTTTTAATACTCCTGGTAATTTTGATGATAATGATGTTTATGAATTAGACGGTTTAGCTTATTTGGTAACAGAAAATAATCCATCGGGTTCAGAATTTTATATTTTAGATGTTAATGATATTTATAATCCATTTCAGCGGGCTTCTCTTAATATTGGTGCAACCGTAACCTCGGTGGTGGTTCAAGGTGACTATGCTTATCTTTCTACCAAGGCAGACAACGGTGAATTAAAAGTAGTCGACGTTAGTAATAGTTATTCGCCATTTGTAGTAGCTACTTATAATTTGCCTAGTAACAGAAATGCTCAAGATTTAGTTGTAGATGAAACTGAACTTTATATTATTCAATATGATGATCTTTATTCTTTTAGCATTATCAGTCCGACTTCACCGCAATTATTAGATAGCATTGATGTGGATGAAAAGGCCAAAGAATTATTTTTGTCTGAAAATAATGTTTACATCGCTACTGAAGATGGTGATAAAGAATTGCAAATCATAGATGTTACTAATCCAGCTAATTTACAAACTATTGGAGAATATAATTTACCAGGTTCATTAAAAGGCACTGATGTGTATGTTCGTGGTACTAGGGCATATATTTCCACTCAAAACAATGGCTCGGGAGCTGAATTTTTTATTTTTGAAATTTCTGATCCTAGCGATCCAGTTTTCATTGGTTCTTATGAGGCTGGTGAAAAGATTCATTCTTTTAGTATCGTTGGTCCTTATGCCTTGTTGGGCACAAATCTCCTTAATGAAGAATTAGTAGTGATCGATGTTAGTTTTCCGGCTACTATTAATCAAGTGTCTGGTTTTGATTTAGATGGTTATGTTTTGGGTATGTCAGCTAATTGTTCGGTAATTTATGCTGCTACCTCAAATAATCAAAATGAATTTTTTATTATTTCTACCGAAGTAGTTGATTGTGGTTATGCTTCGTCTGGCACATTAGAGTCATCTACTTTTGATGTCGATACAAATTCAGTAAGTTATAATTGGATTGCTTGGAGTGGCTCTGAGCCAGCTAATACAGATATTCGTTTTCAAATTGCTACCTCAAATAATCAATCTGGTCCGTGGATCTTCATTGGTCCAGATGGCACAGGCGGCACTTATTACTCAGAGGCAGCTTATGAATTAATTAATTATAATTCTCATCTTGATCAGAGATATTTACGTTATAAATTATTCTTAACCAGTCAATCAGATTTACAGGTACCAATTTTAGAAGAGCTTACAATTAGTTATTCAATATACTAATGATGTTAAAATCAGTTCTAAAAAATAAAATTCAGGGATTTACTTTAATAGAAATATTAATATATCTTTTTATTACCGCTATGTTGTTAGTGACACTTAGCGGTTTGGTTTATAATAATTTTAATGCTCGTAAGCAGTTGATAGCTTCAAATTTGATTAATCATGATGCGAGGTTTGTTTTAAATTATTTAATTAATCGTATTCATAATGTTGTAGTGATTGATGATATTAGGCCGGATACTTATCAAATATTTTTTTATCCTTCGGAAACAGATAGATTTAGCTTGAGTGTTGAAGCAGATGATTTGGTTTATCGTGAGGTTGAGGATGTTGGCAGTGGTTTTCCAGAGCAAAATACAGCCACGCCTATGGTATTAAATTCTAGCAGGGCAGTTGTTTCAAATTTTATATTAACTCCAGTAGATGATAGCCAGAGTAATTCAAATCAAGGAGTAATTATAGAATTTGATATTACCACTAAGGGAGCTTATGGCCCGATAACGCAATCATTTGAAACATTCATTACCATTAGATAAATATGTTAAATTACATAAAATCACAAACTGGAGTAGTAACTTTAGTGGCAACAATGATTATCGCCAGTGGAGTTTTAGCTATTGTTTTATCTACTACTATAATTGCCTTGAATGACAGAGTTAGCTTGTCGTCTTTTGGAGATTCAGTACAAAGTTTTTATTCTGCTGAGTCCGGTGTAAGTGAGTCTTTGATGCAATTACGTAAGAATCCTAGTAATTTAATTTTTGATGATATTACAGTAGCTGGTTTGAATGTTAGTAGTGAATTTGTAGAAGAAGAAACCAGTGCTTGTGAGCAACCATCAGAGTGTCAATTTGTACCGGACAGTGGTTGGTGGGGAGAGTATTTTAATCATTCAGTAAATCATCCAGACATGGAGGTTAATCCTTATCCTGGACCAACGCCTACACCAACTGAACATGATTGGTATGATGATCAATATAAAACACATGAACAGATTGATGCTAGTATAGTTTTTGCTACTTCTATGTGGTTTCCTTATGATGGCACTGAATGGGAAGACAAAGAAGGCTTTGATCATGATTATCATTTTACTCAACATTGGCGAGCTAGGGTGACAGCGTCTGTCGATGGAGATTATGGTTATAATTTAGCTTCTGATGATGATTCTTGGGTAGTAGTCAATGGAGTTGTAGTGGTAAATAATAGTGGTACCCATGCTGCTTTTACCAAGACAGGAGATATTTTTTTAGCAGAAGGAAATAATACGGTAGAGGTATATTTTGCGGAACGACATGTAGTAGAGTCTGGTTTTAGATTTAGCTTTGATGATCCAGCTTTGGTTATTACACCTTACCCAGAGGGCTGCGAAGAAGATTTAGAATGTAATTCCAACATTGAAGCTGCCGCTAGTACCACGCAAGCCACACGTAAAGTGCGTTATACCTGTAATAATAATATTGCTAATTGTTTTTGGAGAGAATTAACTCCTTAAATTAAAAAACAGCCTTACTCATTGTCACCCTGAACTTGGTTCAGGGTCTAGATTCTGAAATAAATTCAGAATGACAAGGAGGAGCTGTTTTTTGGTTTGATTTATTTTAGTTTAGCAATTGCTTGTTTGATATCTTCTGCTTGTTGCAAGTAACCACCAATAGCAATAAGATTGGCGCCAGCCTTGGTAATCTTTGAATAATTTTTGTCATTTACACCACCATCAATTTCAATATTTAAGTTAGGAAATTTTTTCCGTAGTTTTTTAATTTTACTCAAGGCCTTTCTATTGAATGTTTGATTTTGTTTACCAGGTGTAACGCCCATGATCAAAATAGTATCGAATTTTTTGATCAAAGGAAGTATTTTTTTAAGAGTGGTGGTTGGATTTATGGCTAGGCCAGCTTTAATGTTTTGTTTTTTTAGCCAGCGCACGGCTTGGATAATCGCTTCCTCATCAGGTAGAGCTTCATAGTGCCAGATTATTCTTTTTACATTTTTGAAAGTAGACCATTGGCCAATATAGCTATTAATATCTTGGACCATTAAGTGTATTTCTAGTGGTTGTTGTTTAACAATTTTTTTTATCTTCCGTGGGCTGAGATTATTTTTACTAGATACAAATTCACCATCCATAATATCTATTTGGAGGAGATCAAAATCTTTCGCTACTTTTTTATATTGACTTTTTAATTGTTCTAAGTCAAAAGCTAAAATAGCAGGAATAATTTGTATTTTTTTTGGCATTATAGTTTTTTTAGTTGTTGAATACGATTCTTATGACGTTTTATTTCTGAAAAAGAAGTACTTAACCAGACATCGATTATTTTTTTAGCTTTACGGACAGTTAGGTCTCCAGCAGCTAGACATAGGATATTTGAGTCCTCATCATGACGGGACATTTTAGCAGTTTTTACAGAATAACCAAAAGCTGCACGGATTTTACCAAAACGATTAGCAGCCATGCACATTCCTTGGCCGCTACCACAGATTAAGATACCGCGAGAACCTTCATCTATAGCCACTGCCAAAGATACTGCCTCAGCAAAGTTGGGGTAATCATCTGTTTTTTCATGTTTTGTATTACCAAGATCTTTGATTTCGTATTCTTTGTTTAGTAAGTATTTTTTTAGATTTTTTTTGAGCTTAAAACCATTATGATCAGCCCCTAGATAGATTGTCATGTTATTTTTTGTTAGCTTTTGTTTTTTTATATGCTATAATTTTATTTATATAGTAAATTTACCATATTTTAAGAAAATAGTGAATGTATACTTTAATTTCTTGCTAAATTTAATAAATTAATCTATGATATTTTTATAGTTTAAAAAATATGCGTGTACCAACTAGAAAAGGTGGAAAATATATAAATGAAAAACCAGATCCAAAAATTACATCTGGTAAATTTGATGAACTTAAAATTCACTTAAAAAAATTGAAGGAAATCGTCAACCCTAGGCTAGCAAAAGAAGTTAAAAAATTAGCAGCAGATGGTGATTTTTCGGAAAACGCAGCTTATCAGATAGCTAAGGGAAAATTGAGAGGAGCTAATCAAAAGATTAAAGAGTTGGAGGATTTTTTAGGCAAAGCAGAAATTATTAAAACAAGTGATAACCTATTAATACAGATAGGGCATAAAGTAAGATTACAATTGGAAGACAAAGAAATTAAGTATCAGATACTAGGATCAAGTGAGGTAAATTTAAGCAAGGGAATCATATCTCATCAATCACCTTTAGGTCATGCTTTGCTAGGAAAAGGGGTAGGTGAAACCGCGGAGCTAAGAGTTGGCGGGCAAATTGTTCGGTATAAGGTGTTAAATATTGAATAAAATGACTTATTTTGCCTTGACTTGATGACTTATTGTTGTTATACTAGGCCTTGTCCAAAAGCGATTATTTTTTGTTCTAGCCCCCATAGTTTCCTTCGACTACGCTCAGGACAGGCGGTTACAAAATAATAACTAGTACATTATATATTTTATAGTTAAAATCCGTATTTTTTAAGCCCCCATAGTTCAACGGATAGAACAGTAGCCTTCTAAGCTATAGATGTAGGTTCGATTCCTACTGGGGGTACCATAAATTATATTATAAACAAGCCCTTATAGCTCAGTTGGTAGAGCGGTTGCCTCTTAAGCAAATGGTCCTAGGTTCGAGCCCTAGTGGGGGCACCACATTTTATATACATGGTGGCTATGGTGTAGTGGTAACACAGCAGATTGTGGTTCTGTTATCGAGGGTTCAATTCCCTCTAGTCACCCC
>JABIAL010000031.1 GCA_018653315.1 bacterium | reverse complement strand
TGGTAAAGAAATTTAGGTGATAAGGTACGTGCCAATGAATCCATCTTTTTTGGAATAGATGTCTAGTGAAGGCATTGAGATTAGGAAAACTCAAGATAATCTGGCCATTTTTATCTAACTTATTAATACAAGCGGAGACAAAGGAGTTGGGGTCTGGATCGTGCTCTAGAACCTGACTGGCGGTGACAAGATCAAACATTTGATCAGGGAAGGGGTTATCTTGAATAAAGCCGGTAAAGACATTTAGCTTGGCTTCCTTAGCTATAGTGTTACCAGTAGGATCTGGCTCAACACCGTAAGCTTTGCCACCAATAGAGTTAATCTCTACTAAAGATCTCCCAGAGCCAGAGCCAATGTCTAAAACCTTCTGGCCTTTTTTTGCCTGCCAGTGAGTGGTGTGATTTAACCCCTTAAGCCAAGCTACGAGCTTATTTGGGATGGTCGGTCTATTGGTAAGCTGTTTAATATCCACCTGACTTAAAGGGTAGTGTTTTTGGTAAAACTTACCGATTTCTTTCTTTGTTATGCCGGGAAAGGTTTTACCAAAGCCGCAGTGTTGGCAGACATAGATGTCGTGTTTACCCTTGGCTCCATAACGGTCGTCGTATAGGTCTTGATATTGCTTTATGACTTTCTTGGAGCAAATTTGGCATTTAGTTGGCATATGTTTATTTGATAATCTCAGTTATCATATTTTTAATTGTTTGAGAAAAATCATTTTCAGTCCAATGAGCTAGTCTTTTTTTACCTTTATGAGCAAGATCTTTTTTTAGTTTTGCATTTCCAACAACTTCCTTAATTTTCTCTGCAATAGAATCAACCATTCTAGGGTTAACCAATAGTCCAGCATCACCCAATTGATCTCTACATCCTCTGATGTTTGAAGTTATGATTGGGGTTTCCATTTTCCAGGCTTCTAGAGTAGGAATATTAGTAGTCCCAAAAAAAGTAGGCATTACTAAAGCCTCTGCTTGCTTGTATAGAGCTGATATTTCTTTTGCATCAACATAGCCAAGATATTTTATCTGCTTGGAAAGATTGTGTTTATCGATATACTTTACAACTTTAGGATAAGTGCTGTATTCGGCATTTTTTGATCCAGTCAAGATAAGTTGAATATTGAAATTATCTTTTCTAAGTTTATGGATCGCCTTGATTAAATTGAGATGGTTTTTGTGGGGCCAAAATTTAGCTGGATAATATACAAATGGTTTATTAATTTTGTATTTTTCAAGGATCTTTTTTTGAGTAATTTTAGGTATATTGAGACTAAGATATGATGGCGGGAGATAGGGTAAAATAACAACTTGCTCCGGTTTGGCTTGATAGTATTTGATTACGTCTTGTCTATTAAGATTTGAACTAACTAATATTTTTTTAGTTTTTTTTGCTATCTTGGAATAAGAATATTCTCTAGCTTCCCATTTTCCATTAGCAGAAACCTCCTTGAAATCAGGATGAGTCTTGTGGGCTAAATCATGAATAGCAACAATTGATTTAGTTTTGGTTAAAAAAGATAAATTTGATGAGGTGGGGTAAATAACAATATCTAAATTCTCGTTATCAATAATACTAATCTTGCTTGCATGTGCTGTTTTATAAGGAAGGTTAATAATCCACTGCCACTTTGTTTTATATAAATTACTAAAAAGCCCGAGTAGTGCTCTGCTGACGAGGTTAGAGGTTACATTTTTAATTCTAAATATAATATTTTTAGTGCTAGTATTAAGTGGAATTATTTTAAAATTATCCTGGGAATGATACTTCCTGGGAGTATCTCCTGTAATATCAAAAATTACATAGTCGTTTCCTTTTATCTTATCTATAGCTTCAAGGATAGCCAAAGAGTATTGATGCACCCCTCCCTGTAGTTTGCTGGTGGTAAAATATATGCCTATCTTCATGATTTAATCTTGCCAATTAATTTCCGAGCATAATATCCTAATATTGAAAATATGTAGTTACGAATCAATTTTTTTTCTAGATGCCTATCTAAAGAACGATTATAAGATACTTTATTGGGATGTGTAATAGGAAAGTTAAGTTTCCCAACTGGGATGACTGCTCGTGAATACTTTGTGTGAGTAGCTCCCTCACCGTATCCATGGTATTCAATTAGGTTGGATTTTGGAACTATAGTAAGTCCGCTATTTATAAAACTGGAGTACATCCACCTATAGGCCCACGAATTTATCTTGCTTGAGTAAACTCTGTTAAATATTTGCTTCCAGTATTTAACTAATATTGGGTTGTTTAGTTGTTGAGAGAGCCAGCTGGTATTTTTTAACTGAGGCCAGTTTTGCATTTTGTCGTCATATAAATCCCAAGCCCTTCTCCAAGTAGCCCAACCCCATGACTCAACGTATTTAGAAAAGTAATAACTTTCCTTAATGCTTACCTTCTCTTTCTTGTTGTAGCCAGCTATTGAGACGATTTGATGATTATTCTTGTATTTATCTAGCATTTCTTCACAAAAATAGAAAAATGATTTATCTGGAATTAAGTCATCTTCTAAAATAATTGCTGTGTCTGTGTTTTCAAAAACCCAATCTAACCCTGAAGCAACTCTTCTTCTTAGTCCAAGATTTTTTTTAGAAATATATATATATATATTTGAAGCCCACTTTTTACTATTTACCACTGAAGTAACTTCTTGGGTTTTTATTGCTTCTTTTTTGTTTTTGGGACCGTCAGCCACAATATATATCGTCTTAGGGTTAACTTTCTTAATTGCATCTAGGAGCTTTTGAGTGTGACTTGGCCTTTTATATGTGAAAATAACTATAGGAATGTTAAATTCCTTCATATAAAAATAATATTAGAATTGATGTTTTCTAAAATATCTTGCTTTATTTCATCGTTATAAGATCCAGCTTTAAGGATAACAATTCCCTTCCCTATTCCTTTTAATATCTTAGGAGATTTTGAGATAAGATTTGTTCCGTAAAGCCGTCTGTTCTGCTTGCTTTCACCGTTATCTAGTATGTTGATAATTTTATCAGTTTTAAGGCCTAGTGCTATAAGGTGTTGTGAAAAAATATGAGCACCAAATAGATATACAGGAAGTGATGTTTGTTGAATCTTTTTATTTAAATCTAAAACTATCTTTTTGTGATGGTCAATGAAATTATCAAATATTTTTTTGTATTCAGAATATTTATTTTTTAAAGGTTTCTGAATAACTTTTCTTTTTTTCTGGCAAAAATATAATATATTTACTTTCCCTTGTCTCTTCTTTTTAATTATTTCCAAATTATGCTTTTTAAGAAGAAAGTCTACAAAATAATCAGTTAAGAACATTGTGTGTTCAAAATTAATTGCATTTGTTTGTTTGTTTTTTAACATATATTTTAAATCTGGATATCCAAATATTACTTTACCTCCAAGGTTTAGATTATTTGAAATTCCTTTTATAAAACCTTCTGGAGAATAAGCGTGTTCCAAAACTTGTGAAAAAATAATAGTATCGGCTTTTTTAGGTAAGATAAAATCTTTATCAAAAAAATCAACTATTATATTGATATTAGAATTTTTTTCTTTTGGATTTGGTTCTATCATTGTGTACGGAAGGTTGGGAGTTTTATCTAAAATAATATTAGCTAGTCTTCCTGAGCCACCCCCAATTTCAAGTATATCTTTTGGATTTTGTTTTATTACAAATGAAGCTAAGTCTTGATAATAATTTTCCCAGCTTGGACCAACACCATCAACGTGTTGTTCCTGATATAGAATATCGAGTGGGATAAGTTTATTTAATTGAATTACTCCTGAGTTTTTATCTATCCACCACTCCATATCAGTAAAAATATCTTCCGAACTAGGATTATTAATGCAACCAAAATAAACTGGGTAATTGTGAAATGTATGCAGAAGTTTAAGGTTTTGCTTGCCCGTAACTACACTCTTTTTTCTGTTAATGTGCTTTTTTAATTTTCTCATTTATTCTTTCAGAATTAACGTAATTATCAATGTTGTTAATGATTGAAGAAATTACAGTTTCAGAAAAATTTTCATATTTATTTATTGAGTCTACTATTTTTTTATATTCTTTGGTTGAAAAACAATAATGACCCGCTATTAAAGAACATAAAAATTTATTTTCTGGATTGTTCTTATATAACCATTTTTCCCATTTTTTACTTTCATACGATGTGTTTAAAAAAGGATTAATGTTAATTCCATACTCTAAACCTTTTTCTATCAATAAACTTGTCTGAATAACGCCACATTGTGGGGCAATATTTTGAGCGTCAACTACTCCTTTTCTATCACCAATCTGAGATCTAGTAAGATAGTCAGCATTATGCTCTTTTAGAAATACATTGAATTTTGAAACTGTTTCTTTTATTTTTCTAATTGATTTTTTATTAAAAGAGCCAACTTGATTAATTTCTAAAATTAAAGATCCAGTTTGATGAACATAAAAATGAATAGGGGCAATATTTGTAAATATATTTAGCTCTTCTCTAATTTTTTCTTGATTGACAATAACTTTCCCAATATTTTCATCTGTCCCAACTTCTAAAAGAATTTTTGGATTACTTTTATGAATAAATTTAATTGTATCTATTGTAAGTTTTTTTATTTGACTATAAGTTCCTTTATATTTACTGTAGTCAACATGTATTAGGTCAAAATTATTTTCAATATCGCTAGAAACTGTATTTTTTGTATCTTTTAAATCCTTGCCATTAAAACCTGGACCACAGTGATCTCTGCAAATGTAAACTTTAGAATTAGGGTGTTGAGTTCTCATTTTTTTAATGAAACTTGCGTATTGAGTTGTATTCCAGTTATTGACATAACCTCCCGACCAATCAATTTGATTTTTAGAAGCAATTAGCATTAAGGGTGTTTTGTATTCTTCTGAATATCTAAAAACAGCTTCAATAATTTCTGAACTCATAGGCCCTATTCCTAATCTTGATATTAATTTCATTATTTCTTGCCTGTCTTCCATGAACTAATACTATCACTCTGAGTAATTAATAGCTTTATATCTGAAATATCGAAAAACTTTTTAAGAATATGTAAGCAAGCCTCGGCAACTGCTCCCTCTCCACCTTTGGAATCAGTTATAAAATCAGCGGCTTTTTTTGCTGAAGGATGGGCATTTTGAGGAGCAATAGCGTAGGCAACCTTATCAAATACAAGAAAATCAAATATTCCATCACCAATATAAATTGTTTCCTTGAGTGAAAAATTAGATTTTATCCACTGAACTCGATTAAATGTGCTAACTAGTGAAATTGGATACCCCATGTGCTCTTTTACTCTTTTGCTGCTGATAGGGAACCCGTTTTTATCTCCAGAGATCATATGAATGCTAATTTTTTTTGACAAAAGAGATAAAGCATCATTGTCATCAGCTCCGAAAATTTTAAATTCTTTTCCTTTACTTGAGTAAATCATTTGACCTGTTGTTAAAACTCCGTCTACGTCGACAATTAAGTTTTTCATTTTTCTTGTAGAGATTTGTATAAATTATATTTTCCAAAATAATATAAAAATAGATTAAACGGATGATGGTGAAGAGGTGACATGTTAATCCAAATAATGGCTGTTAATATCTTAACTTTATTGAGGTCATATTTTTTCTGGAGAATGTAATTCCATAAAATTTCTTGAGATTTTAGTAAATTTGAGCTTTGCAATATATCGCACTTTACATTTTTATCTTTTCTATCAATGATGAATAATTCTTGACCGACAATTTTATGATTAATTAATAAACTATGATTTAATTTAGCTAAATCATAGTATATATCTCCAGCATTAATTAAACCTCCAAAGTTTTGTCTCCAGTCTATGAGCAAAAATGAATGTTCTGTTTGAATAATATTATCTAGGATATAATCACCATGAAATTGATACTGTTCTACATCACACAGCCATTTTTCATCAATCAATTTCAACATGTCTTTAATAGGGGGTATTTTCTCTCCATTAATAATATCTGTTTGATCATTAAGTTTATTTTGCTGGAGAAAAGAATTTAATCTATTGAGAGTTTTATCAAAATAAAATGACTTACATGAAGAATAAAAAGATTTTTTTGAATATTTGTTGATTTTTATCCATAATTTTTTCTCTGACCAATTAAGGAATTTTTTAAAATTGTAAGGATTAATGTCTTCAGAATAAACTTTTCCTTTAATATATTTATAGCAAAAAAAATTCTTTTTACTAGCTATAATTGTTGGCACTAATTTTTTCAAAATCTTCCCTCTTACCACTTTATCTTTAATAATGTTTTGATTGTCATAAAATTTTATAACTTTATCATCAAACAGGTAAATTGATTCGTCAATTTTATCTAAATTATTAAAGGAGTCCTTTATTTTTAATCTAGCTTTGCTTAATGTATCTATATTGCCGATATCAAACCAAGAATTAAATTCTTTTACCTTGAAGTCAGATCCATTATTAATCATTGAGTTTACTGTTAAAGAATCATTTAAGTTTTTATTTTTATAATCTTTGATATAAAGATTATTAAGAGTTTTCCAAAATTTCTTATACTCATATATCCCAGCTAAACCTATATGAAGGTAGTCACAATTTGTTGATCCCTTGTCTTCAATTTCCTTAATTTGGCCTGCCTGCGTGGTAAAAGAGGCATAATTTGCAGTATTATTACCCTTGAAACCACCACACCAGTTAGTGTTAGGAGTGGGAATTTTTTCATTGACTATTGTGTCGCAAGCATGATATATAAATGGGCATTGTAGGGTTTTTTTTGCCTGTAGTATTGAGTATCCTAAACTACTACCACGTCCTTCATATTTATTTACCTCAACATAAGTAACATTTAACTTTGGATATGTGATTTTTATGAAGTCTTTTATTTGATATCCAAGATATCCAGTTGTAATAATAAAGTTAGTTCCTTTAGGATAAGACTCAATAATGTATGAAATAGCGGGTTTCTCCCCGACCCTAACTAAAGCTTTATTTAAATACTTAGTGATATCACCAAGCCTATTTCCTAAGCCTGAGGTGGTAATGAGAACTTTATATTTCATTTATTTGTTTCTGCCATAATCATCTTCAACTCTTACAACATCATCGGGATATGTAGTTGATGATTCTAGGTAATAAGCATCGCCTTTAGCAGAGTACATTCTATGTTTTATCATTGGCTCAATTGTAATATGTTCACCTTTTTGAAGAATAACCTCTCTATTTTCAAAAATAATGGTTAACTCTCCTGATAAACAATAAGCTGTTTCAAGTTTATTTTCATGATATTGATATGAGCACCTCTTACCTTTTCTCATGCATAATTTTTTTACAGTATAATGTTTATTTTCTTCTAATATTTCTTCATAGCCCCAAGGTTTGTCTATGTGTTTGATTTTTTTCATATGATTCCTACAAATTGATATCAATAATATTAATTATACATCTTTATCTGAAGGCAAATTGTCTATTATTTATTTTTTTGAAATATCCTCTATTATTCAGACTGTAACCCTTCACCCCATGATCATCGTCAATACAGGCAAAAATTTCCTTTTTGGGAATAGATATCTTTATTGGCAATATGTCAGTTCTTGATGGATCTTTTTCTATCTCAAATGGAGTGTTGTTTTGGTATCTTTTTAGCTTATAAGATAATATCTTATTAATAAATTTAAAAAGGGATTGTTCATTAATTTTTAAACCAATTGAATTAAGTTTGTGAGCGAATGAAAATATTTTTCGTGAAAGTTTAATGTGTAATTTTTTTCTATCTCTTTTCATCATTTTCACTAATAATTCTTTTTTAAAAATACCAACAGTTGATATAAGGTAGTAGCTGTGTCCAGATTTACATATTTTTTTCCAATTTTTTTTAGTTAAAAATAAGCTGTCTATATATCTTCCTTTTTT
This sequence comes from bacterium, assembly GCA_018653315.1. Taxonomy (GTDB): domain Bacteria; phylum Patescibacteriota; class Patescibacteriia; order UBA1558; family GWA2-36-10; genus JABIAL01. The sequence continues at coordinate 1,139 of JABIAL010000031.1, read as the reverse complement.
CATCTTTACTTTTTTTATCCCTCTTACATATCTCCCATTATGCCACCATGAATACATTAAGTAATCTGATTTTTCTATTTCCATTTCTTTAATTATTTTTTTTAAATAATCAATTTTCGTGAGACTTAGGTGGTCTTCATTGAAAAAAAGAATGTAGGGGTATTTTGAATTTTTTAACATTACAAGAGAGTTGACTATCCAACCATTTTGATCGATTAGCTGGTAATGTATTCCTTTTGATTTTAATTTTTTTTTGGAATATTTTATAGCTTCTTTGCTCATCTTACCTCTAATGTTAACAAGCCAATTATCACTAAGCTTTAATAGTGAATCTAGTGTTAGTTTAAAGTTGAAAAGTTTTTCTGAACTATCAATATAAATATTAACTAAAATGGTTATCATTGTAATTTTGTATTAATAAATAAAAGAATGGCTCATTAATATATCTCCTTGACTTCTATGCTCCACACCGGATTTGAAAAAATTACCACCCACTACTTTCATTGTTGAAGAGTTCTGAATCCAATCGCAGATATTTTTATTTGATTCCATAAATAGTGTTATTGAATAATCTCCTCCAACTAATGGAAGTTTGAATATTACTACTCTTATTTTACCTCTTTTTTTAGATAAAGTGACGCTATTGTTCGTTGAAATTGAAGACAGTAATGTTATTTGCTGACCAGAGGAGTTATTAATTGCAATAGTGATATCGATATTGTTAAGTTTTTCTATCCCATTCATTAACATATATTCAACCTCAATAATAGTTTCTTTACCATTTAAGACTCTTGAAACTTCTTTGTTTTCTTGAAAATATTTGACTGATGAAAATCTGACTTCCCCATTTCCCTTTCTATCCTTTCTATTGGCTAGACTCTTTTTGCTAATCTTATAAATGTTTGAGAAGTAAGTTTTGATTATATCTTCGACTGGACCAAGTTGAATAAATTTTCCACTCTCTAGAAAGATAGATTTCGTGCATAATTTTTTTATTTGATCCATGTTATGGCTAACAAAGATTACAGTGCGGCCGGATTTGGCGAGGGAGTCCATTTTACCAAGACACTTCTTTTGGAATTCGGCGTCGCCGACGGCGAGGACTTCGTCAACCAAAAGAATTTCTGACTCTAGGTGAG
>JABIAL010000030.1 GCA_018653315.1 bacterium | reverse complement strand
TGCCATCGGCGTAGTGACTGGTAAGCCTTTAGAGTTTGGTGGATCGAAAGGCAGAGGATCAGCAACCGCTCAAGGTGGATTTTATATTTTGCAAGAATTTGTAAAAGAAAAAAATTTAAAACCAGAAAAATTAAGCGTCGCTGTACAAGGTTTTGGTAATGCAGGAGCTATTATGGCTAAACTATTATTTGATGCTAGCTACAAAGTAGTGGCTGTAGCTGATTCAAAAGCTGTTATTTATAATAAAGGTGGTTTAGATATCGATAAATTAAATGAACACAAGGCTAATACAGGCAGTGTTAAAGATTTTAAAGGCAGTAAAGAAGTTAGTACAGAAGAGCTGTTTTCTTTGGCTGTAGACATTTTAGTTCCAGCTGCACTTGAAAATCAGATTACCAAAGATAACGCTGAAGATATTAAGGCTAATATTATTGTAGAATTAGCCAATGGTCCAACTACTCCGGATGCTGATGAAATTTTACAGAAAAAAGAAATCGTAGTTGTTCCTGATGTTTTGGCTAATGCTGGTGGTGTAACTGTTTCTTATTTTGAATGGCTACAGAATATTAGTAATAATTATTGGAGTGAAGAAGAGGTAGATAGTGAATTAAAAGAACGAATGATTCCAGCTTATCAAGCTGTAGCCGAAGTAGCAGAAAAACATAAAGTAAATTTGAGAACAGCTGCTTTTATAAAAGCACTAGAAAGAATAGATAAGGCTTCACAGATTAGAAATTAAAGTTTAAATAACCCTGAGCGCAGTCGAAGGGTTATTTTTTATGCTATAATTATTTTATGAGTAAAAATTATATTATCGGAATAGATGAAGTTGGTCGTGGTTGTGTGGCTGGTCCAATCGTGGCGGTCGCTTGTTTGTCGCGTGGACAAGAAGATGAATATAAAATATTAGTCCAAGTAAAAGATTCTAAAAAATTAACAGCTAAAAAAAGAGCAGAGCTTTTTGAATTATTAAATAATAATTTTATTTGGGCACATGCTGAAATAGATAATAAAGAAATAGATAAAATAGGAATTCAGCCAGCTAATTGTCTAGTAGTAGAACAAGCTGTAGAAAACTTAATTAAAAAAATAGAAAATTTTGAAGGTAAAATTTTGGCTGATCATATTGGCGGTGCTCACAACTATATTAAAAATACAAAAATAGAATTTTACATAAAAGGCGAGAGTAAGTTTGCGGAAATTGCAGCGGCTAGTATCCTAGCTAAAGTTTATCGAGATAAGCTAATGCAAGAGTGGCATAAAAAATTTCCAGTTTATGATTTTGCCAAACATAAAGGCTATGGCACTAAACAACATTTGCAGATAATAATCGAACAAGGAATTTGTTCAATTCATCGACAAAGTTTTTTGACTAAATATATAAAATAATTGACTGATTTGAGGTAAGGGATCTATAATAAAATAAACAGTTATTTTTACAAAAAGAGGAGGGGCAACACCATGGATTTGTTCATGCTACCATTTGAGTTTGCGGAGTTCTGGAATACACATTTTGGGTCTTATGTAGCATCGGTTGTTACTTTGTCATGGACGTTAGCTCTTATATTCTGGCCATGGAAAGCACGAAAGAGAAAACAAGAGGCAATTTCCCTATGGGACCATTCTGCGCCTATATTGGCTTACATTATTTCCATTTTTTTCTGGGTCCTTCCGTGTTTTTTAGCCGTTCATGCTTCAATGTTGCATCATCATTAATCAAACATCTAGCTTGCAAAAAGCCGGGTGTTTTTCTTTTTGGCTAATTTTAGTTCAAAATAAAAAACCCCGCCACAGTCACCAAATAAATGGATCGTGCGACGAGGAATACGGGGTCTCTAATTTTAGGCAACAACTGAACGTTGTTGGTGATGTTTTATGGTTTCTCTGATCAACCAAACTAGCCAGAAAGTCACAAAGTAACCAATAGTGAAAGAGGTCGACACAGAATTTCCGATAGCTAGGCCATGAGCTACACAGCTAGACACGGTGCCGAAGATAAAGATGGCTAGACCAGCGATTATGCTGCCGAATGCATCTAAAACCAACAAGATGGCCGCGCCAAGAATTACACCGATGATCGTGGCCATGAGAATCGCGTAAAATATTGTCGCCTGCATTATTGTGTCCAGTCCATGGTACCAAGTTAGCGCGCTTTCATGATACAGAATGGTCAAAGTGACTAAACTACAAATAGTGAGTACATAGGCAAACCATTTGCTAAACATAATGTATGTCTCCTACCTAAGTTGAAAATTGTAAATAACGATTAATAATACATACTAACATACTTTAGTAATTTTGTCAAGGGTGATTAGCTATTTATACGCTTTTTATTTGTTTTATTAGTAGTGTATAAAACAGCACAAAATATAGAAATTTTAGAATTGGCTAATATTAGCCTATTTTTTAATGCTTGACAGATATTTTATATTTGCTAATATGGAAGAGGATAGATAGCCGTCTATCAATCAAACGACGGCTTAAGTAAAAACAAAAATAAACACAAAAAGCAAACATAAATTGTTATTAATTAAAACAAGATTATGAAAAACATTAGAAAAATGTTTGCTGATTGTTTATTCAATCAAAAAACCGCTGAAAATAACGGTAGATTTTATGGCTTTAGCGATTTAGATGTAGAAAAAAAGATTGAAAGTAAGCGAAAAACCAGCCACAAGTGGCTGGTTTTTCATGAAGAAAAGCGATTTTGAGGGCTAAACTAGTTAGCCTTCATCGTTATAATAGACAAAATAGTCGATTTTGTCAAGAGCAATTTAACAATTTTTTAAGAAAAGAAAGGAGAAAAGTGATTATGGATTTAAATAAAGTAAGTTTAATTGGAAATTTAACTCAAGATCCAGAATTAAAAAACATAGCGTCTGGACAAGGAGTAACAGTTTTTAGTGTAGCTACCAATTATAATTGGCGTGACGTAAAAACTAAAGAAAAGAAAACTCGTGCTGATTTTCACAAAGTAGTAGCCTGGGGAAATTTAGCAGAGATTATTTCTACCTATTTAAAAAAGGGCTCCAAAATTTATTTAGAGGGTCGTTTACAAAATAGAACTTGGGAAGACAAAGATGGACAGAAAAAATATACCACTGAAATTGTAGCATCCGATTTAATCATGTTGGGCGGTAATCAGAAAAAAGCATCTGCCGGAGATGAAACCGCTAGAGAAGATATTGAGGTGGAGGAAATTAAATTAGAAGAATAAGTTTGATTATTTTTAGGGAAGGCTTGGAGCCTCGGCCTGTTGGCTTCAGCTTTTCCTAAAGATAAGCAATTAAAATTTAATAGTATGAAGAAAGCGATTTTTTTGAGCATTTTATGCTTAATAGTTTTTGGTGGCGTTAAAATAACTCAAGCCACTGAAGTTGATTTGATTATTTCTGAAATCATGTATGATTTACCCGGTAGTGATTCCGGACATGAATGGGTAGAGGTTTATAATGGGGGAGTAGAGGATATTGTCGTGACGCCTGGCTCAGGTGGGCAAGCTTGGCGTTTTTTTGATGGCTCTAATCATACCTTAAACTTAACTCAAGGCACGACCACGATTGCAGGTAGTGAATTTTTTGTTATTGCTAGTGATGCCGAACAGTTTTTAGTAGATTATCCGGATTTTATTGGTACTATTTTTGACACGGTAATGAGTTTGCCGAATTCTAGTTCTACTTTGTCTTTGAGCTTTGATGGCGGAGATGATTATCCGATAGCTGCGCATTATGATTCAAATTGGGGTGGAGGTGGCACTGGCTTTAGTTTGGAAAAAATAAACCTAAGCCAAGATTCAAGTCAAGAAAATTGGCAGGAGAGCTCAATAGAAAATGGAACACCAGGGCAATCAAATAGCGAAGGTCAACCAGAAGAAGAGGAGATATTGGAGCCGCAAGCAATAGCTATTTGCCCAATAAGTTTATTAGTTGAAGCAGAAGGATTTTTCGATGCTTCACAATCTAATGATCCACAAGATTTGTCGTTAACATTTTTGTGGGATTTTTTGGATGGTACAACGGCTACATCATCGCAGGCTTATCATACTTGGTCAGAAATAAATAATTACAATGTTAGCTTAGTGATTTCCAATGGAGAGTTAGAAGATTCTGCCACTTGTTTGGTAGAAGTATTAGCTGAGGATGAAGAGGTTGAAGAAGAGGAGGAAGACGATGACGACGGAAATGGTGTGCCACCTCCGCCACTCAGTCTTTGGGATAATATTATCGTTTCAGAATTTTTACCCAATCCAGCAGGTTCGGATAGTAATGAGTGGATTGAATTATTTAACAAGGGAGATCAAACTATAGATTTAGGTGGTTTTAAATTACAAGATAATTCAGCGCGAATATTTACGATTGCAGAAGATGAAAATTTGAGTATCTCAGCTGGTGAATATTTGGTTTTGGATAAAAGTTTCACGGGAATTTCTTTGAACAATACCGGAGGAGACGCCGTGAAGCTTTATGATCCAGACGAAGAGCTTTTAGAGATTATAGAATACTCAGACATTGCCCTAGAAGATAAAAGTTATGCTCGAGAAAATGTTTATCTAAATAATTTTTTGTGGACTTCAGCTTTGACTCCTGGAGAAGAAAATGAATTCATTGCTAACTTACCACCACAAGCTGAAATAAAATTATTATCTGAAGATTTGTTAGTGGGGGAGAAAATTGTTTTGTCAGCTGAAGATTCTTCTGATCCAGAAGAGGGAGATTTAGAGTATGTTTGGGATTTTGGTGATGAGACAAGCGGCGATGAAATAAAAGAAAACCATACTTATAAGGCCGCTGGAAATTATTTAGTGAAATTAAAAGTAACAGACAGCGAAGGAGATGATGATGAAGCAAGTTTATTGATTAATATTTTAGAGCTAGAAATAGATTTGGACATTCAAGATATTCAGCCGATAAATTTTGATTTGTCAGATTTAATAATTTCAGAATTTATACCCAATCCTGTTGGTTCAGATGATTACGAATGGATTGAACTACAAAATAAGTCTACAAAAAATATAGATTTATTAGCTTGGTACTTAGATGATCAAGATGGCGGCAGCCGACCTTATGTTTTTTCTACTAGCACAGTTATTATGCCGGGAGATTTTTTAGTAATTTTAAGAGAAGAAAGTGGGCTGACTCTAAATAATGGCAATGATCAGATTCGTTTACTGACACCATTGCAAGAGTTGTGGCAAGAAATTGATTATGAAAAAATTCCCGAAGGGCAATCCATGGCTTGGGACGATTTGAATAACGAGTGGTTTATAAATCAGGAGCCAACCCCAAATTTACCTAATTATGTCAGTGTTTTTGTGTCCACGATTTATGGTCCAGGGCAATTAGATAATTTAAGTGTTAAACAAAATATTATTTTACAAGGATTAGCTTTGCATAATATTTCATCTAGCACACGTAGTTTATATCTAGCTGATTGGGATCAAGAAGAAATTTATTTTGATCAAGTAGCTGAAATTTATTTTCATCAAAAAGATTTTCCAATAATAAAAAAAGGAGATTTAGTAGAAGTGTCAGGGCAAATAACCAAACTAGAAGAATTACCACGAATAAAAATAAAAGAGGCTAGTGATATTACACTTACTGATTTTAATTTAGATTTGACTTGGCCAGAAATAATAAGCATTGATGATTTAAGCGAAGAATTGCTGGGTAATTTTGTAGTTGTACAAGGAGTAGTAAGTAAGAAGAGTGGAAAAAATATTTATTTGTCTGTTGATAAAGAAGACGATTGGCAATTACGAGTATACACAAAGTTTTCCACTAAGGATTTGGGAATAAAGAAAGGAAATGAAATTATTGCCGCCGGTATATTGTCTGAAACAGATAGTGGTTTTAAATTGGTGCCATTTGATATTGCCGACATCTCAGTTTCTAGTGTTGTAGAGGCGGCTGGTTATCAGGAGAGTGACAGTGATCAAGAATTGAGTGATGAGGTTTATCAAGGAGAAGAAAACAATCGTAAAAATCAGGTAAAGAATATTTTAATTTTGATATTAGTTGGAGTAACAATTTTGATGATGGTCTATTTTCTAAAGAAAAAGTTTAATAAATAAAAACCCCTGACAATGTCAGAGGTTTTGCAGTGAGCTCGTGGGCTACTGCGTAATTTTTTTGAGCTTTTCAAAGTACCCAAATCTATAATCTAGTTGCGCAAAGACTAGATAGATGGCCAAGCAAGTAATCAACAAAATACCCGGTACAACTTCCCAGTCAATGACAACAGAGTAGAGGCTAGCCAGTATGATGGCCATATATGAGCCATGATACAATAGATGTAGAAAACCTCCTACGCTCATTTTGCCTTGACTTGGATAACCCCAATCTGGTTTATGATTTTTTGCTAGACACATCGTAGCAAAAAGAATCATATCAATTATAGCCACACCAATTAACCAAGGCCAGATTGATGGAGGAAAGCTTTGATGGGCTGTCTTCCAGATAAACACATAAAGAATAAATGGCATTAGTAGAGAATTGCCGCCTGCTTGAGTCGTGAAGTCCTGCCAGTACAGGAATATTTGGTGAGTTCCAGGTATAATGTCATGTCTTTTCATCAATTTGCCAGAATTACTTTCTACTCGTTGCGCAAACAAAATAACGAGAACGTAGACTGTATTGATGACGATAGCAATAACAAGTAACTTCCAATCTAATAGTGCCTCCATGATGCACTCCTATTTTCTAAACGAACATTTTAATATAGAAATATAGTACGTTTTATTCATTTCGTCAAGAGCATTGTATAATTTACATGTTGATCCTGTTAGATGGTAAATGTTTAATAAGGTTGACAAATAGTTCTATTTGTGGCAGACTAAGATTGTTTTAAATAATAGATTATGAGAGATATTTTACACGGATTATTTGTAGAATTACCAGTATCCATCGCATCACATGCGCCTTGGGTTATTTTGCTTATTATTTTAGCTTTATTTGTATTGTATAGGTTTGCAGGCATTGTTAATTAAAATTAATTTTTGTATTAAAAAATCACCCTAATATGGGTGTTTTTTATTTTATTTATATTGTAAATGCCCTTCGGCTCCGCTCAGGACACTCAATTCTCTAAAAATAGAATGGTCAGAGGTGCTCTTAAACACCGGCGACCACGAGTGAACTTTTTGCGAAGTAAAAAGTGAATCGAGTGGTGGCCGTACCTGGATTCGAACCGGGGACCTCTACGATGTCAACGTAGCGCTCTAACCAGCTGAGCTATACGACCTAATTTTTATGGTACCGGAGAGAGGACTTGAACCTCCACGCCCGAAGGCACCTGGTCCTAAACCAGGCGTGTCTACCAATTCCACCACTCCGGCATAGACACCAAAAAACTTGTTTTAATTTATATTTTGTTTGTGCTAATCAAGTTTGTACAATTCTCGCAGTCCTGAGCTTGTCGAAGGACGTAGACCCTGAGTAAAGTCGAAGGGCACCACTCCGGCATAGACGCCAAAAAACTTTTGTTTAATAAATTAAACACATATATTTATAACCTATTTTAAGAAAAAAATCAAGGATAAAAATAGCCCCCACCAAGCAAATGATGCTCAGCGGGGACTCCACGACTTCCTTAGGCACAATCCGGCCATTCAGGAAGAATTTGAACAGGTCTCGGAGAATAAAGGAATTGGGTTGAAGTCACAGCACAGCAGAAGTGGACGATTCCTTTCTTCGAAGTAATTCTCCGAGACCCTAATTGATTATCCAAAGATCGAATACATTGAGCATCTTAGGGTATTATGTGAATCTTGTCAATAGATTGTTAGCTGAATTAACAGAAAATTGAGTGTAATAATTTAAATTTGGCTAATATTAGCCAATTCTTGTTTATTGCTCTTGACAGATTTGTATAAATGTGCTATTATTATATATTAAGAAAGTTATTGAAATGTTTTGGGATGGTCTCAAGACACATATAAAAACAGCAGGAGTCAAAAATGAAGCGTTTTTTCAGAAACAGAAACAATGGTACAGTAGCCGTGATCAGTGAGGAAGATGCCAAGCTTTACAAATCAGCTGCTGATTCCGATGGTGATCCAGCCAAGTTGGGAGTGAAAGTGTTCACTTTCTGTTCACCTGAACGAATGGCAAGCCAAGAAGATGCTAAGCACATCTTCACTGGTGATTATGATTTTCTCAACAAACTCATGGCCGACAATGAGTTTGTTGACCACCAGGGTTTCGGCGGTTGGAGCGGTTACGTGCCATTTTCCAATCATACGGAAGATCAGCGTACTGAGGCAGGATTGCCAACCAAGGGCGCTCAGGAGCAGTTGCTCCACCGTACCACGGCCCAGGACGTTGTTGATGCTTTCATGAGTTAACCATCGTGTTGACTTTTACCGGTTACAGCGCAGCTGTAACCGGTCTTTATTTTGTCTATTTACATTTGTCTATTAAAATCTTATAATACAAGTAAGCTTTTAATAGTTTTTTAGATAAAAAAATGAGCAAAAAGAAAAACAAAAAAATAGAAGAAACAAAATTAGATGATCAGGAATTAGAAGATCCTTCGGCTGACGCTCAGGATGAAGTAGATGCTGATGAATTATGGGATGAAGTAGAATCAGAAATAGAAGAAGAGGGACAGTTATCAGTAGATGTTTATCAGGATAAGAATTATGTGATTATCAAATCGACTATCGCTGGTGTAGAGCCAGAGGATATAGATATTTCAGTGGATAATGATATGATTACTCTGCGTGGTCGTCGAGAACAAGATCGTAGCATTCAAGAGGACGATTATTTTTATCAGGAATGTTATTGGGGTGGCTTTTCCCGTTCAATTATTTTGCCAGTAGAAATAGTAGCAGATGAAATTGATGCTACTATCAAAAATGGTATTTTAACTGTTAAATTACCAAAGGCCAAAAAAAATGATGTTAATATAAAAGTTAAAGACGAAAATTAAAATGATAATTCAGAATTTACGTTTATCTCTCAAAGAGAAAAATGATGAAAAAATTATTTTAGCCACAGAAAATGGTATGGAGTTCAGCTTGCCAGCATCTTTGCTGGATAAGCTCACAGAAGATGATCAAGCACTTTATTTGAGTTTAGATTATCATCCTACTCCTACTGTTGAAGATAAGAAAAAAGAAGTTTTAAATGATTTATTAGGCAACGAATAATGAAGCAATGGTTTTTACAATTTAAGTCTCATCCTTGGATAAAATGGCCGGTTATTTGTGCGGCTATTTTTGTTGTTATTTTTGGTGTAGCTTTTTCTGCCAATGCTATTATTAATAATGTTTATCAAGATAAAATATTTCCTAAAGTAAGTCTGGGTACCAATGAACTAGGTAAGTTGGATTTGGAAGAGGCTCGTCAATTAATACAGCAACGAATTGATTTTATTGCTAGCCGTGGTTTTGTTTATCAGCACTCTTTAAAAAATGTAATTGTCTATCCCTATGTTACCTCGATCGAATCAAAGGATACTTCATATGCTTTGGTAGACTGGGATGTTGACACTAGTTTGCAGGCGATTGTTGATTGGCAGGCTAATAATAAATTAAGTAATTTACCTAATAAATTAAAGGCCTTGTGGTGGGGTAGAGATTTTCCTATTGTTTATCAATGGGAGGAGGAGCGATATTTAGAAATTTTAAACGACAGCTTAAGAGATGTTTTATTAACTCCTCAGGAGGCCAGTTTTATTATTCATGGTGATGAGCTAGAAATTATTCCAGAAATAGCCGGACAAGTTTTTAATTATACCCAAGCCATGGATGATACGCTTGAGTTGATTCTTACTTTGCAAAATAAAGATATTGATTTACAAATTACTGCAGACACTCCGGTTATTACGGCGGCGCTTATTTCTGAAATGGGTGAAAAGATTTTAGAGGTAAAAAATAAAGGAGAGTTACGGTTTATATTCAAAGAACAAGAGTGGCAAGTTGCTCCTGAAATATGGAGACAATGGTTACTAGCAAAAAAAGGTTTAACAGATCTTTATCTAGGTGTAGAGTTAGAAAAAGTACAAACATATTTTGTAGAACAAAAAATTGATCAAGAGATTGAGTTGTCAGTCAAGGATGCTAAATTTGAAATTATCAATGGCAAGGTTGATGGTTTTGTCAGTAGTCAGATTGGCAGGGAATTAAATTGGGAAATAAATCTGTTTAGGATAGAAGATACTTTAAATCAACCAAGTGAAGCAGAAGTGGAGCTAGCAGTAAAAGAAGTGCAACCACATATTACTAATGATGATGCTAATGATTTAGGTATTGTAGAAATTATTGGCATAGGAGAGTCAGATTTTTCTGGTAGTCCTGCTAATCGTGTTCATAATATTAATGTCGGCGGTGAGTCTGTTAATGGTATTTTGATTGCACCTGACGAAGAGTTTTCTTTGATGGGTACTTTGGGAGACATTGATGGTGATAGTGGTTATTTGCAAGAATTAGTAATCAAAGGTAATGAAACAAAACCAGAATACGGTGGTGGTCTTTGTCAGATTGGCACTACAGTTTTTAGAGCAGCCTTAGCTACCGGTTTACCAATTACTCAAAGAAGAAGTCATTCGTATCGAGTATCCTATTATGAACCGGCCGGTACAGATGCTACTATTTATGATCCGTGGCCAGATCTCAAATTTAAAAATGATACTGGTAAACATGTCTTAATTCAAACCAGAATTGAGGGACGTAAAATATATTTTGAATTTTGGGGTACCAAAGATGGACGACAAGTTTCAATGACTGAGCCAGTTGTTTATAATATTGTAGCGCCACCAGAGAAGAAAGTTATTAAAACTTTGGATTTACCAGTTGGCAGAGAGAAATGTACAGAGCGAGCACACAATGGTGCCGATGCAAAATTTGATTACACAGTTTGGTACGCAGAGGCAGATGAGCCGACTAATATTACATTTCATAGCCATTATGTACCATGGCAAGAAGTTTGTTTGATAGGAGTGACTGAAGAGGAGTTTGCAGCAGAACAGGCTAGTTCTACCCCAGAGAATTTACCAGAATAAAACATTTAAGCAAAACAAAAAACGCCCTGTCTAAAGGGTGTTTTTTATGTAGGGACTATTCCTAAGCTAGCTTTTATCAAAAATTGCTAATTTTATCTCTAGCTTCGAAAAAAATTATTACCTATACTAAGGTATAACTAAAAATTTTATTTCTTTGCTACATTCAAAATTTTCTAATTTTTGTTGACAAGGCTAGTCTAGAAAATAGTCCCTTAGAATCTTTCCAATTAACTGCGTCCAAGAAAATCATTTATAGAAAATTTTTAGCCGGAGCCAAAACCAATCTAAAAATGATCCCCATGCTTGTCGTGGACACAGTTAGCTAGAAATATGCTAATTAACTGTGATTTTTTGTAAAAGACAGGGATGTTTATTTTTGTTTTGCTCCGTGTATAGAGAATTGTTGATTTTTATCTTTGTTTAGCCTTATTTGTATAAAGGCTAAAAATTCCTTAACTCGATAAAGTATTTTAGCATACATTTTTAAACTTGTCAAGTAGGCAAAGTGTTCAATGGTGCAAAGCTTATTTGATCGCTTTTGAAGCTGTTTTATGGTATAATTCGTGTACATTCTTGACTGTAAAGCATTTTTCTAGTAACATCAAAACGTTTTTATTGTTTAATGTAAAAAATATGGGTGTACCTACACAAAAGAGAACAAAGTCATCAGCCAGAAGACGCGCTTCACATTTTGCTTTGAAAAAGCCTAGTGTAATGAAATGTACCAATTGTGGTGCTAGTCTTTTGCCACATCGCGCTTGTGATAAATGTGGATACTTTAAAGGTGAGAAAAAAATAGCTACCAAGGGTAGTGTAAAAAAATAAAAAAATGGCCAACAGACATTTAGCAAGAACATTAGTTTTACAATCTTTGTTTGAATGGGATTTTGGTGAACAAAAAGAAGACATCAGCAAAATTTTACAGAATACCAGCAAGGAGTTTGCTCCGGATTTTGATGATCAAGGATTTAGCGATACCTTAAGTAAAGAAGTAGTTTTAAAGCAGTCAGAAATAGATGCTTTGATTGCTAAGTTTGCCCCTGAATGGCCGTTAGATCAAATTACGGTTTGTGATCGTAATGTTTTGCGTATTGGCATTTATGAATTAAAGTTTACCAAAGATATTCCTCCTAAAGTAGCTATTAATGAAGCTATTGAGCTAGCAAAAGCTTTTGGTGGTGATGCATCTGGTAAATTTGTTAATGGTGTCTTAGGTAGTATTTATAAAGAGATGGTCAAAAGTGGTGAGAAACAAAATTTATCTAGCCAAGGCATCAAAGAAGTTTCTTCGGGTGGTTTAATCTATCGTCAAAGTGATGATGGCTATTATTTTTGTTTAATTTTAGACGCTTATGGTAAATGGACATTTCCCAAAGGGCATGTAGAAAAAGATGAGAGCTTAGAAGATACAGCTGTTCGTGAACTAGCAGAGGAAACAGGTTTAAAGAATTTAAAAGTAATTGAATATATTGGTGAGACTCAGGTCAAAGTTCATAAGCCAGGCGAGGCTCCATTTAGAAAAATGATTAAATATTTTTTGATTGAAACAGCTGATACAGAAATTACTGTGCCAGAAACCAAAGAATTACAAGATGTAAAATGGTTTACTCAAAACGAAGCTTATAATACTCTTGGTTATGAAAATGCCAAAGAGATATTTAATAATGGTTTGAAGAAATTAGGGCTATTAGAATAAAATGGAAAAGAATTTAACTAAACTAGAAAATATATTGGGAGTTAGCTTTATTGATAAAGATATTTTAAAGCAGGCTTTAGTGCATCGTTCATATTTAAACGAACATAAAAATTTTGTTTTAGATCAAAATGAACGTTTAGAATTTTTAGGTGATGCAGTTTTGGAATTGGCAGTAACAGATTATTTATTTCATAATTTTAAAGAAGCCGAAGGAGTACTGACTAATTGGCGTTCTAGTTTAGTTAATCGTGAACAATTAGCACAGGCGGCTGAGGATTTAGGATTGCATGATTGGTTATATATGAGTCGCGGTGAAGCAAAGGATGATAATAAAAAAGCTCGTAGTTATATTTTGGCTAATACTTTTGAGGCTGTAATCGGGGCTATTTATTTAGATCAAGGCTATGCAGAAGCAGATAAGTTTATTAAAGAGCATTTAATTGTTGGTTTAGAAAAAATTATCGTTAATAAATCATACATTGATGCTAAAACAAATTTTCAAGAAAAGGCTCAAGAGGTTTTAGGAATTACGCCACATTATCAGGTGTTGTCAGAGGAAGGGCCGGATCATAATAAGCAGTTTGTAGTTGGAATCTACCTAGATAAAGATTTAGTAGCCAAAGGTGAAGGCTATAGTAAACAGGAGGCTCAGACAAGTGCTGCTCATAATGCCTTGGAATTAAAAAAATGGAATAGTTAATATATTTTGAAAGCCTCCACTGAATGTGGAGTCTTTTTTCTTTTGGTTAAAATATGGTAAAATATCTATAGTTTTTAATATTTACTTTATCAATCAACACTCCAAGTAAGATATGTATCTAGAAAAGTTAGAAATTCAAGGCTTTAAGTCTTTTGCTCGTCCAACGACGTTTATTTTTAATCGTGAGCTGACTGCTATAGTCGGACCTAATGGTTCAGGTAAATCTAACATCGCTGATGCTGTACGTTGGGTTTTAGGCGAGCAAAGTGTCAAAACTTTACGCGGTAAAAAATCTGAGGATGTTATTTTTGCTGGTTCAGATACTAAGGGGCGTCTTGGTTTTGCGCGAGTAGATTTATTTTTGAATAATCAGGGTTCAATTGGCACAGATGTCAACGCTAGCGGACTTGATTACGAACAAGTAATATTATCTCGTAGTATTGATCGTAAAGGGGATAGCGAATATTTGATCAATAATAATAAAGTCCGTTTATTAGATATTCAATTGTTATTAGCTCAAGCAAATTTTGGTCAAAAAACTTACAGTGTTATTGGGCAGGGGATGATTGATTCTATTTTAACTGCTTCGGCTGCTGAAAGAAAAGAATTTTTTGATGAAGCCACTGGTGTTCGTCAATTTCAAATAAAAAAAGATCAAGCTATTCATAAATTAGATCGATCAAAAGATAATCTAGCTCAAACAGGACAAATTTTATTAGAGCTTGAGCCTCGTTTGCGTAGTTTGACTCGTCAGGTAAAGAAGATAGAAAAAAGAGGGCAGCTGGAAACAGAGTTAGTAGAATTACAAACACAATATTATAGTTTCTTGACTAATAATTTAGATACAGACTTACAACAAGTTAATTCCGAGTTTAATAAAAAACAAAAAGAGGTTTCTGATCTTAATCAACAACTAGTATCCTTGCAAACAAGATTAGATGAGCACGAACAAACAGATTCACGCCAAGATAAATTTCAAACCTTACAGGCTAAATTAACTCAATCTCAAAGCGAATTAAATATTTTGTTAAAAGAAAAGACAATCTTAGAAGGCAAAGTTGATTTAAAATTAATGTCTGGTGGCAAAGTTGATTTAGTTTGGATAAAGAATAGACAGCACCAATTGCAAGATGCGATAGTAAAGAATAAATTAGCTCAAATAGAACATCAAAAAGGCTTAGATGGTAAAAAGAAGATAGTTGCTGAATTGAAAATCAAGCAGCAGGAGATATTAACACAGTTTAAAAGCTTAGAAGAAAATCTTCAAGATAATAAAGATGTTTCTCAAGAATATTTATCATCTGAATTACAAAGCATTGTAGAACAACAGGATAAGTTAGAAATTAACTTAGCGTCTTTGGATAGTCTAGATAATATAGAGCAGTTAAAACATGATTTTCAGACATTAGCTCAGGCTACTAAAAAATTGTGGAGTAAAATTAAAGAAAATCCGGCAGATCCTTCGACTAGGGCTCAGGATGGAAAGGTTAACTGGCAGATTGAGTTTAATAAATTATTATCTACAAAAGATAATTTAGTGGCAGAGATAAATGAAGCACAAACTAAAGTTGTAGTTTTACAACATAAATTAGAACAAGTTCAACAACAACTAGATCATGATCAAGGCGAGTTAGAAAAGTTAGCAACAGAATTAAAAGTCTTGTCTGGTCAAAATGTAGACAGTGCAGAATTTGCAAAGCAACTAGAACAATTAGAAAAAAAATTAAAATTAGCTCAAGAAGAAACAGAGAAGACTAAAAAAGATATTCAGGATTTTAATATTCAAGAAGAAGCAGCTAAATCTTCTTTGGTGGCTGATCAAAAACGATTTAGAGAGTTACAGCAAGACTTTAATAGTAAGAGTAATGGTCTAAATGAAATTAAAGTAAGACTAGCTCGTTTGGAAACTAGAAAAGAAGACTTAGATAAAGAAATCACCGAAGAGTTTCCTAGTTTTGAATTAAAAGAGACAGGAGAAGTGGACACCGAAATAACCAGACAAAGAATACATAGTTTAAAAAACCAATTAGGATCTATTGGAGCCATTGATGCTTCTATAGTAGAAGAGCACAAAGAGGTTGATGAACGCTATCAATTTTTAGATCATCAGAGTAAAGATTTAAATGAGGCGATTGCTCATTTAGAAAAAGTAATTAAAGATTTAGATGAATCGATTTCTAATCAGTTTGATCAGTCATTTAAAAGTATTAATCAGTTGTTTGGCAAATATTTTAAGCAATTATTTAGTGGCGGTAAAGCACAATTAATTTTGGACATCAAAGAAGTACCACTTGATAATCCTTCGACTGTCGCTCAGGATGACCTGGCGGTCAAAAGTGAAGAGGATATAAAAACTAAAAAACAATACGGCATTGAGATTATGGCTACCCCTCCAGGCAAAAAACTTTCCGGTATCAATATGTTATCCGGTGGAGAGAAAGCAATGACTTCCATTGCTTTGATTTGTGCTATTATTGCTAATAACCCAGCGCCATTTGTAGTTCTGGACGAAGTCGACGCTGCTTTAGATGAAGCCAACTCTGTTCGCTTGGCAGAAATTTTAGGAGAGCTTTCAGATAAGACACAGTTTATTGCCATTACTCACAATAGAGCCACCATGCATCAAGCCAAGATTATTTATGGTATCACCATGGGTGATGATGGTATTTCAAATTTACTTTCCATGAATTTTGATCAGGCTGATGAAATTGCCGCGTAAGCGGTCTTGAGTGAAGCCGAATAGGTAGCTTAGATAGTTTTTTTGACTGTTAGCCTTAGGGTTAGCAGTTTTTATATTGACAAAAATAGTGTTTTCTTGTTAGTTTAACTTATTATCGTTTTTTGAAAAGAAGTCACATAAACACAGCAGGAGGCTATCGTGCCGAAAGAGCATCACATGTTGATATTGAAATCAGCATACGAACAGAAGTGCAGAGTTACAATCACTCCTTACCAAGGTGACACATTGGCTGATGTGTTGGTTATAGACTTTGATGAGGATGAGCGTAAGTTTTATGTTGTAAACGATGAAGGGGGCGGCTTAGAGATGCACGTACGCGAAGTTAAGGGTGTTGTGCAGGGGGAAATTGATCCAGCGCAGGCTGTCATTGCCCGACAACAAGCCAATCTAGCTTGGCTGGCCAAGCATCAATTAGATGTCATAGGTATCGTTACGCATGATGATACAAAGTTTAGTTGGACCAGCAATCTGAAAGTAGACCAGAAATTAGGTACTATTTCATTTATGACTGCAACAGCTATAGGAACGGTTTGCAGGGGCATAGTTGATATAAAAGAGGTGCATCTCAGAAAAAGACTCTAGCATAATCCGGTGTGCACTAGATTTGACCGTTTCCTCGCTTTTTTAAAAAGTGGAGGAGCGGTTTTTTATTTGTTTTAAGACTAGGATTGACAAAAAAGGCGCATTATAGTAGCATAAGCTTTGTCATGGACTGCTCGTTTTTGATTATTAAGTATAAAAAGAAGAAATGTTAAAAATAAGATTAGCCAGAGTTGGTAAGAAAAAGAAAGCCATTTATCGTTTGGTTGTTTCTGAACACACAAAAGATATGTATGGTAATCATTTAGAACTTTTGGGTCAATACAATCCTCATACTAAAGAGATTATTTTAAAAAATGATCGTATTGAGCATTGGCTAAAAGTTGGCGCTCAACCTTCAGAAACCGTAGAGAATCTATTAGTTAAAGAGGGCATTATAAAGGCTAAGGATACAAAAGCCAAAGCAGTTAGAATTACCAAGAAGCGTCAAGTAAAATTAAACGCTAAAGACGAAGAGAAAAAAGCTAAAGATGCTGAAGCTCCTTCGACTGACGCTCAGGATGAGAAGAAAGAAGAAGTTCCAGCTAAAGAAGAATCTACTGAGGCTCCTGTTGAAGAAAAAGCACCAGAAGTAGAGGAGAAAAAAGAAGAGGCTGAAACTACAGAAGAAGATCCTTCGACTGACGCTCAGAATGACAAAAAATAACTTGCGATTTTTTTCGAAAAGTTGTATATTTAGTAAAGTTATTTAAAACTGAATAACTCAATTAGAAAATCATTAACCAATAAAACAATGATGGAAGACAAACAGTTTTTAGAAACAGTTGTCACAGCTTTAGTTGAGAACCCTAACGACGTTGAGGTCACACGTGACATTGACGAAAGAGGAGTTCTATTGACTTTAAAAGTTAATCCAGCCGACATGGGCAAGATTATCGGTAAGCAAGGTCAAACAGCAAAAGCATTGAGAACTTTATTACGTATCGTTGGTAATACAAACAACGCTCGCGTAAACCTAAAGATCTTTGAACCGGAAGGTAGTGAAAGATCTAGGGAGTCTGCTCCAGAAGCAACTCCAGCAGCTCCGGTAGCTCCAGCAGCTAGCGAAGATGTAGAAGAATTGTCATTGTAAAAAATATAACATTACAATAAATAAAACCGCACTATCACAGCGCGGTTTTATTTTGTATACTAAATGTAGTATTAAACAAATATTATGAAATTTGATTTACTTACAATTTTCCCTGAGTGTTTAGAAAGTTATTTTAATAGCTCTATTTTAGGTCGCGCTCAAAAAAATAAATTGATTAAAATAAATACTCACGACATTAGAGAACAGACAAAAGATAAAAGAAGAACAGTTGATGATACTCCTTATGGTGGTGGACCAGGTATGGTTTTGCAAATAGAGCCAGTTTATAAGACTCTGAAAAAAATATATAAAATCAAAAATAAAAATACCCAAGTTATTCTGTTATCACCACGCGGAGAGACTTTAACGCAAAATAAAGTAAAAGAATTATCTAAATATAAAAGATTGATTTTTATTGCCGGACATTATGAAGCTATCGACGCGCGGATAGATAATTTTATTGATCAAAAGATTTCTTTAGGTAATTTTGTGATGACTGGAGGAGAGTTAGCTGCCGCAGCGGTAATAGATAGTGTGGCTCGTTTAGTACCAGGAGTTATCGGTAAGGCAGAATCTTTAGAAGACGAATCTTTTTCAGAATATAATCAAAAAACTAAAGAGTTTAATATAGAATATCCTCAATATACACGCCCTGAGGTATTTAAGGGCTTAAAAGTACCAGAAGTGCTATTATCTGGAAATCATCAGAAAATAAAGGAGTGGCGAGAGGAAAAATCAGCTTCTCGGCAATAAGTTCATAGATGGGCAGGCAGGGCTTGACATTATTCTCATTTTGCTTTAAAATACTGGAGCATTAATAGATCTTAAGTGCGTAGCTGATTTACAAATAAATACTGGGAGTTGCATCCAGAAAAAACAGAAGTATCTAAGTCTTTAGGTATTGCTGTTTTTTCTTGATATCAAAATCTAGAAAAATAAAAGTTGTTTGACAACTAAATATTTGACAACTAAAAAGTGAACCGTTTTTTAGTTAGACCACAAATCAATTTTTTTACATTTTAAAACTTTTCGAAGTTTTAGAGTTAATCATATTTCGAGTAACATACTCGAGCCACTCATTTTATTTAGTAGGTAGAATGAGCAAACTTTATTTGAGAGTTTGATCCTGGCTCAGGGTGAACGCTGGCGGCATGTCTAAGGCATGCAAGTCGAATGCTGAGCTTGCTCAGCATGGCAAACGGGAGAGTAACACATTGGTAATCTACCTTGATCTTGGGGATAATCCGAAGAAATTTGGAATAATACCCAATAGTCATGGGGGGACATAAGTCATTCCCATGTAAAGTTCCGGCGGATCAAGAGGAGCCTATGGCCTATCAGCTTGTTGGTAAGGTAAAAGCTTACCAAGGCTATGACAGGTAGCGGGTGTGAGAGCATGGCCCGTCTCACTGGGACTGAGACACTGCCCAGACTCCTACGGGAGGCTGCAGTCGAGAATCTTCCTCAATGGACGAAAGTCTGAAGGAGCAATGCCGCGTGATCGATGAAGCCTTTCGGGGTGTAAAGATCTTTTATCAGGGAAGAATCCGTGACGGTACCTGATGAATAAGTCACTGCTAACTACGTGCCAGCAGCAGCGGTAATACGTAGGTGGCAAGCGTTACCCGGATTAACTGGGCGTAAAGCGTCCGCAGACTGTCATTCAAGTCTTTGGTTAAATCTCGAGGCTCAACCTCGAGACCGCCAAAGATACTGTATGACTAGAGGCTGGGAGAGGCAAGCGGAATTACTGGTGTAGTAGTAAAATGCGTTAATATCAGTAAGAACACCAAAAGCGAAGGCAGCTTGCTAGAACAGTCCTGACGTTCAGGGACGAAAGCGTGGGGAGCGAATGGGATTAGATACCCCAGTAGTCCACGCCGTAAACGTTGGATACTAAATATTGGAAGTTTCGACCCTTTCAGTGTTGTTTACCTAAGCTAACGCCTTAAGTATCCCGCCTGGGAAGTACGGCCGCAAGGCTAAAACTAAAAGGAATTGACGGGGACTCGCACAAGCGGTGGATCATGTGG
>JABIAL010000029.1 GCA_018653315.1 bacterium | reverse complement strand
ATCACCTGTTTTCAGTCTTGGATCCACCACATATTCGGATAAAACACTATGTCCTTGTTTTTTAATTTCCTTAACAATTTTTCTATATACCGGCAACAAAGATCGATCCAAGCTCACTGACGCCCCAAAATATATCTTCATGATTAATTGATCATATGATAATTTCTCCAAAAAATAAACAAGCTAAATTTATTTATCCTCTCCAATCTTACTCTCAACTGGTTCTGTTTGATCTACATACTTAGCGCTTTTTTTCTTGTAGTACGGTGTCTCAACATCACTGCTCAACTCTTCAAAAGTTAAAGCACACACCCTCATCCCGGGATAAAGAGCCACCGGCATTCTTCCTAAATTCCCAAGCTCCATCACTACCACTCCTCGCCACCCTGGCTCAAAAATACTAGCAGTTGAGTGAACCACTATCCCCAATCTTCCCAGACTAGATCTGCCTTCAAGCCTAGCTAGTAAATTATCCGGTAAACTAAACCACTCCATGGTGGTGGCCAAAGCAAAATCCCCCGGTTGCAAAATAAACGGCTGTTTTGCTGAAGCCATCACTTCCTCGGTAATATCACTGGCCAAATCTTTTTTCCTTGGATCAATATACGGAAACTTACTATGATTAAAAATTCTAAATTTCTTCCCCAACCTTAAATCCACACTACACGACCCCAGTTGAGATTTGTAACTAGGCTTTGGCTTGATCTTAATCAAACCATCTTTCAAGGCTTTTTTTATATCTTTATCAGAAAATATCATTTGTTATTAGACTACATTATTTACCGTCACTATTCCATTACTACTCACCACAACTCCATTAAGTATTGGTAGTATTCCTTCCTTTAATTTTTCTGGCAAATAAAAATTTAGCCAATCAACTACAATATAGGCCGGTGCTCCAGATGGTATTTCTTGTCTAAAAAACTCAAGAAAAGTCTGTCCGTTTACTGACCCAGGCATCGTCATAACTCTCAATTTCTTAACGACCTTCTGAAGTAAATTTTTTGCCTCGTGAACAACTAATCCTCTTCCTACCACCCAATCAAGCATGCTTTGAGAAAATAATTCTGCAGGATAGTTCAGACTATTTTGATGTAACACACCGGGTAACTCTTTAACTATATCAATCCCCTGTTTATCCATGTGCCTGAGATTTAATCTCCGCAACAACTGAAGCCTAGTATCGCTCCAATATTTTAATCCTTCAACATCTGTTGCTAACCTAGAAAAATCTGCACCCACTTTCTCAGCTAACATTAAGATGCCTTCTTCTGCTGACGTAGATAATATACTATTCAAAAAGGTGAGAATATCAGAATCATGGGGCTGAGCGTCATAGCTACTATCTAATCCATGGGTTATTAACATTACCCCTACAGTATTTTCAGCCTCGGCTGCAAACACTTCAATATCGAGAACCTCTTTAATAGACCAACTCCTATGAGAGTAAATTCCATTGTTAGCATTTTTAACTACCTCCTCAGGAGTGTAAAAATTAATAATCGCATCTCTGCTTTCTATTGCCTCTTCAACCACCCTGTTAACCAACCATGATAATTCTTTTGTTCCAGCATTCCACACTCGATCTAAATCAGGACTATAAACTCCATTTTCAATCAGACCGTTAAACGGATCAAAAAACGGCCTCTCTCCAATCCATCTCTCAGCTAATTCTCTAGAAATACGTAATGAAAAGTCTTCTTTTACTAAACTAGACTCAACTGCCAGCAAGTCACCGAAAGTCATTCTCTTTATCTTTCCTTCACGTCTATTATTATACTCTACTGCTGATGCCCTAATAACGGGAGCATATCTATTAGCTATGATTCTCGATTGAGATGTTTCTGACAAAACTGCTGGCATTTTCTCGTCCTCAAAATAATTACAATGCTTTCAATTCCGGGGCAGAAATACTTTGGTCAAGCTACTATTTTTATCTCCACTCTTCAACTCCCACTTTCTATATCAAATCACTACAATCAACCAAACACCTCAAGAAATAGAGTTAATAACTTGTCTACTTTAAATAATTAAATTAAAACCGAATACAGTTATTATCCTAAAGTTACCAATCTACACACTACACAAACTAAAAGCGCAAGCCGGACAGGTAGCACAACCTTCGGTTTTTAGCATTTTTTCTCCACATTGAGGACATTTATCACCCTGCTGTCTATCTGTGTCTTTTAAGATTTTTATCTTGCTATTATTTT
>JABIAL010000028.1 GCA_018653315.1 bacterium | reverse complement strand
TATGGTTTTTTTGTTATAATAAAGCTGTAAATATTAAATTGTAGAATTATGAAATTTAAAAAATTATCCATGCCCTTAGTGGCTTTATTACAAGCATTAGCCGTAGTTGTTTATTGTAGCCTAGTCGCTTTATTTATTATGTGGACTGGAGAATTGATGGATGGTCCAGGTGGCATTTGGCAAATTATTTTGAGTTTATGTTTATTAGTTGTTTCGGCTGCTGTGACTGGCTTTTTAGTTTTTGGCTATCCAATTTATTTATTTTTAGACAAAGAAGTTAAAAAAGCTTTGAATCTTTTGAGCTATACTTTTTTGTTTTTAATTTTAACTATAATCATTATTTTATTAATTATAATTTAATTATAATTAATATATTAAGACGAGAAAGAAGAAAATTGTACGGACATATTTATTTTTAAGATAATTAATTTAATAAATATATGATAACTTTGGATGTAGTAAATATAAAATGTGGTGGCTGTGAAGCACAAATTTTAGCCGCCTTGAGCGGAGTTGGTCTTAGTGATATTAAAATAGATGTAGCTAATCAGCAAATTTTTTTTGATGGTGATGAAAAAATAGTTAAAGAGATTTTGACTAAAATGGGTTACCCACCAGCTGATAGTAAAGAAGCCAAAAGTTTTTTTAAAAAAGCCAAATCTTACGTTTCATGCATGATTGGTAAAACTAAAAAATAAAAAAGAAAACCCGCACGTTATAGTGGCGGGTTTTTTGTTTACTTATTTTCAGATGAATCGTCTGGAGGTTTTTGAAATGTTTTTAACTCCTCAAAAGCTGCCAATGTTTCTCCATGTTCAGCTAGCTGATTACTGAGCATTTTGATGCCTTCATTAATTTTGGTAATTGCTTTAGGATCAGCGCCTCTATACGCTAATAACATGGTTGATTTGTAGAGCATAGTTAGGCTCAGTTTGTAGGTACGAAAAATATTGGAATCTTGTAGTGTTTCTTCAAGGGTGCACATAATATTCTCCTAATGAACGTTAGTATATTTTGAGCTTAGGAAAGATGACAATATAAGTCAAGTTATTGATTAATTGCGGCTTGAAACAAGTCTTCTTTTGGTTTTTTTGGTAAGTGACCAATATTGTTAATATAATTTATTTTTATAAAGCCTTTTTTATCTATTACTAGTTTAGTGACAGAAGATTGATAAACCTCTAAGGAGAGGAAGCCAATTACATCAGTATTTAAGATGCCAGTGATAATTGAACGAATGACATTACCATGGCAAAAAATTAAAATATTTTTGCCTTTATTTTTTTTATAAATATCAGCAATAATTCGTCTAAATTTTGTGTGTAATCTATGAAGGTCAGTATCTATTTTTTGGTACTCTTTTATTTTTTTAATACGTGTCTTTTCGGACATATTAAAATATTTTATTTTATACCATTCTTTCCAGTCAACCTCATTGAATCGTTTGTCTATAGTCAAGTCTTTTTTAGCCCTTTTTAGATATACGTAAGCTGTTTGTTGAGCACGAACAAATTCACTAGCATAGATTTTGTCTATGTCTAGCTTTATTAATTTTTTGTTAGTTAACAAAATTCTTTGTCTGCGACCAATTTTAGACAAAGGCATATTAGCATCACCAACCGCTTCTTTAAGTTCATAATCTGGTTTACAATGACGAACTAGATAGATTTGAGTGTACGGTCCGTAAGTTTTTTGTCTGGTTTTAGAATAAGCTGTTTGTAAACTTTGTTTTATTGCTTTCATTTTTGATTTATTTTATTAGATTAATTGTACAATTTTTTGCTATATTGAGCAAATTTATTGTTTGCTCGGATTTATTATTTTTGATAGACTGAATATAAATAAAAAAATTATATTATGTGTGGAATTATTGCTTATATTGGTAATCAAGAAGTAGTGCCATTGTTAATAGGTGGTTTAAAAAAATTGGAGTATCGTGGTTATGATAGTGCAGGAGTTTGTCTTGTGATCGATCATGGATTAAAAACTGTAAAAGAAAAAGGTAAGGTTGTTAAATTAGAAAAGAGCTTAGTAAAACAGAAATTAAGTAGCACGATTGGTATTGCGCATACTCGTTGGGCTACACATGGCGAGCCAAATCAGATAAATTCACATCCTCACTTAGACTGTTCGTCTAAAATCGCCATTGCTCACAATGGTATTGTTGAAAATTATCATGCTCTGAAAGAGTTACTTGAAAGCGAAGGGCACAAGATAGTTTCTGATACAGACTCTGAGATCATTGCTCACTTGGTAGAAAAATTTTATCAGGGAGATTTAGAACAAGCTGTTACCAAAGCCTTGGAGCTTATTGTTGGATCTTATGGCTTAGTAGTTATGCATCAAGATGAAGAAAAAATTATTGCTGCTAGGAAAAGTTCACCATTAATTATTGGCGTAGGCGACGGTGAAATGTTCATTGCTTCTGATGTGCCAGCTATTTTAAAACACACTAAGCAGGTAATTTATTTACAAGATGAAGAAATTGCTATTATTAATAAAGATGAGTATAGCATTAAGAACTTGAACGGTCAGCCAGTTAATAAAAAAATAGAAGAGATTAAATGGAGCGTAGATCAAATAGAAAAAGGCGGTTATAAGCATTTCATGCTTAAAGAGATTTTTGAACAACCCACTAGTATTGCCAATGTTATTAGTGGCCGAGTCAAAGACAACCAGATTAAAATTACAGTTAATTTTGATATCAAAAAAGTTAAGAGGATTATAATTACGGCTTGTGGCACTAGTTGGCATTCGGCTTTGATTGGTAAATATTTAATTGAACAATTAACTGAGATTCCAGTTGAAGTGGATTATGCTTCGGAGTTTCGTTATCGTCAGCCAGTAGTAAACAAAGAAGATTTATTAATAGTAATTTCCCAATCAGGGGAAACAGCTGATACTCTAGCTGCCTTGAGAGAGGCAAAGTTAAAAGGAGCAAAAACACTCGGCATTGTTAATGTTGTTGGTTCTACGATAACTCGAGAAGTTGATTCGGGTATTTATTTACACGCTGGACCAGAAATTGGTGTAGCTAGCACCAAAGCTTTTAGTTCACAAGTGGTAGCTTTATTAATTTTGGCTCTATATATCAGACAAGAAAAAAAGCAAAAATTAGACGAGAGATTATTAAAAGATTTAGATAATTTACCTCAGACAATAAAAGAAACCCTAGGGCTAGATGCAGATATTAAGAAGATGGCTAAAGAATTTAAAGGAGTTACAAATTTTCTTTATTTAGGTAGAGGAATTAATTTTCCAGTGGCTTTGGAAGGAGCTTTGAAACTTAAAGAAATTTCTTATATTCATGCAGAGGGTTATCCGGCAGCCGAGATTAAACATGGACCGATTGCTTTGATAGATCAAGAAATGCCAGTTGTTTTTATTGCTACTAAAAATAATCTTTCAGAAAAGATTATCAGTAATATGCAGGAAGTTAAAGCTCGTGATGGAAAAATAATAGCTGTAGTTAACGAGGTCACAGAGGAGATTAAAAAATTAGCTGATTACACAATTGAGGTTCCAGAAGTAAGTAATAAATTATCGCCGATTATTAATGTTATTCCATTACAGCTTTTGGCTTATCATATTGCTAACGACAAGGGCATTGATGTAGATAAGCCTAAGAATTTGGCAAAATCCGTTACAGTTGAGTAGTTTGAATTTCCAGGCCCCGTATTATGACACGGGGTTTTCATTTAAGTTTTTTCAGAAAAATGTTATACTTTTAGAGTAAAATAATATTATGAATAAAAAAAGAACCTTTAAGGCTTTACAAAAATTTAAATTTATTGACTCCATGAATTCTTTGGTGGGCTCTTGGCTTTTTCTAGTTGTGCATGTTGTCTGGTTTATCATTTGGTTGGGCTATGATCTTGATATTAATATGTTGACTATGGTTGTTTCTTTGGAAGCAATTATTTTGATGATATTATTATTAATGTCTCAAAATCGTCAAGCTTTGCGTGATGACATCAGAGATGAAATGGATTTACAGGCTGATTTGAGATCAGCTAAATTAGCTGAAGAAATTTTAGTGCACATTGAGACAATGCGTCGCGATGTTAGACAATTAAAGAAAAAATAAG
>JABIAL010000027.1 GCA_018653315.1 bacterium | reverse complement strand
TCACTTTGGATAACGCAAACTTCAGTGCTCCCTGTAGTTTCACCATCCCAATAAAATTCATCTTTAACAATTATTTTAGCATTATCTCCATCAATACTATTTACGGTTAAATAATTGGTTGCATGATCTCCATCGCCCCAATAAATATTATCTCCATTGGCTACTGTAAATTTAGTGGCATACTCAAATGATTCTACAACTCCAAATGCTCCTTTGCGACCAACTACTTGAAAGCCGCCATGAGGGCTAAATTCTATATCAATAGCATTATCTGCTACAACGATAGATTTAACATTTGTTAAATTACTACACAATTCCTTTTCAATTACTTCACTTCTGGCTCCTTCATTACTAGCGGGCTTTTGATCTGTAGCAAAAAAATAAACTACACCAATCACCAGGACCACTAAAATGACTAAAATAATTTTTTTCATAATCTTATTTTAATAATGTATTTATTATATCAAAAGGCTAGCCTCCTTTTGTTCCATTGCCCTCATAAATAAGTGTGCCGTCAGAAGAAACATGAACTTCATACCAAAGGTCGCTAGAATTTTCTGGCCAAAAACTTACATACCAATAATCATCATCTTCATAAAAATGAGCTGTAGATTGAATTTTATTAGCTCCATATCTAAGTGAAAAAGCTTCTAGGCCATTGCTTAATTTTTCTGCTTGAACAATTGCTTCGGGGACAGTATTAATTGATAAACCAACTTCTTCCCCAGAACCCTCATTGTTAACAGGCTCTTCTTTCCAGACAAAAAAATAAGCTGCACCGAAGATTAAAACGATTAAAATAAATAAACTGATTTTTTTCATAATTTTATTTGTTGTTTTCAAAAAATCCTTTGCCAATGAATATACCTAAAGCAATGCCAATAATAAATAATATTAAAGGACCAATATTTCCTTTTGAAACTAGTATTCCAAGCATAGGAAAAGCTGCGGCAATTCCTAGTAATGCTTTTTTGGGGATAGTTATGTTTTCTTGTTTTAATTTTTTATCATCCATAATTTTAATTTAATCAATTCTTTCCACAATCAATAAAAAATCCACTTTTGCTGTTGCTCCCATGAGCTGAAAAGTTGGTTTGACATTTGGAATTACAGAGATAACTTCTCCTTTAAGTCCGTTTAAAAATTGCTCTAATTGTTCTTGCATGTGATTTCTTTTAACCTCTAGGCGATGAACTTTGCATTTCATATTATTTATTATTTAATAATATTACCTTTAGTGTATCAAAAAATCATTAAAATCAAAATGTTATTGCATGTTTAATTTCTGAAACCTTCGCAATTTTACTTTATACCCAACAAACAAGCCTACTATCCCAATTATTAAATCACTAATTATATTTATAATTGGCTCAGGAGTTATGATCTCCCAATTATAAATTATCAAAGTATAGCCAGATAAATTTTCAAATAACTCAAAAGCTATTAAAATTAAAACTCCATATTTCCATTTTCCATTTAAAAAATCCCCTAAGCCCATCGGTATAAGAAAATGAAAAATGCTATTGATGCTGAATATGCCTCCTAAATAATACTTGTCCATTTTTTTGTTTTAATTTAATTTTAAAAAATTAGATATTATTTAAACTTAAACCCGCAAGTATCTTCAGTTATGCATTCACTCTTGGTTCTCGGATACTTTCTACAATTTAATGGCCTTATAATATAGATAGAACAATAAAATGTGCCGTCGGATCTAAATTTTAAAAATGGACATACATTTGGCAATTTGCAACATGCACCACAATTAACACACTTACCTGTTCTGTTTTTTGCGACGGGTAATATGGAAGTAAATGTTCTCTTAATTTTCGCGAACCAAGTGTTCCTTTTTTTATTAGCTATATATTTTGTATTATTTAATAATATTAACTTTAGTATATCAAAAAACCATCCCTAATGGAATGATTGTTTGGTTGAATAAAATATTTAATACAATATTAATGAATTTAATAAATCATTAAAAATCTCTTCCCTTTCGTCATTGTTTACTCTGTAGCGCACCTCATAAAAACAATGTCCATTAACAATTGGCTTTATAAACGATGCCTTTACATAAGCATCTTTATGCTGAAAATAAACATCTTTTTGATAAAATCTAGCATCACCATCATCAAATCGATATTCAAATACAGTCTTATCATCGTGCTCATTTATGTCAAACTCAACGCTTGATAATTCCCAAATTTTATTTTTTTCATTTTCTATATCACCATCAAAACTGCTGATATTTATAAAATGGCCACCGTGGTGCCAACCACAAAATTTATTTGTAACATCAAAATATAAATACAAATTCATACCATTTTCTGATTCATCAACCATGCTAGATTCTTTTGGGTACAAAAAATTCACCCCCTGATCATCATTTTGGTAAACATAATAATTTTCACTAATAATTCTATCATAAGCAACAACTTCTGTTTTATAAATAAAAACTGCTAATACAATAAAAGCGGCATTGATTGCTATAAAAATAATAAATAATTTTTTATTCAGCATATTATTTTATGTTTAAATAAGGCTCAAAGCTTATAGACTCGGTTATTTTTTCAAAAAGTTCGTTACTAGCATCGTACCTTACTGCAATAATACGATTATCATGTTCAAAAAATACATAAGTCAAATTCATACCAATTACTCCCCCACCTTTCTCTTTTCCAAGTTCTGACTCTACTAAAATTTGCAATGCTTCTTTGCCACCAATATCTATCGTCTCCATTTCTGATACTTCTAGCTGCTCGTGATTTAAACCTGTAAACTGTTGCTCATTATTAAAAATTTGCTCCGTGATCTCTTCTATGGTTGGATTATAACTATAGGGCTCTGGCCAATCATGCAATACCCATATACTCATACAAGCACTCTCATTACAAATAAGAAGATTTTTTGGGTTTGATGGTCGTGGTGTATGGGTCTCATCGGTGCCACTAATCATATTGCCTACAAACCAGCCCCTAAAATGATACTCCGACTGATATTTATTTGGATATTTAAAATACAAATCCATGCCTTCGGAAAAATAATCCAGCCAACTATCTGTATAAATATTATTTAGATCATCGGGGTAAAGCTGTAATGAATCTGCGATAATATTATAGGCCTCTTCATAATCTTCCTGTGATTTTTGATTAATCGGGCGTTTAAAACATTCATCCTCTCCACCAATGTACTGCAATTTCAACACTATGTTATAAATTTGAAAATCTTTATAATGTTTCACTATTCTTTGTTTAACATTGTAAACAGTATTTGGATAAGCAATATCACCAAGGTAATTTTTTGTAGTATTTTTATAACTATAGACCAAATCTGCGTAGTTCTCACCCTCTATAGCCTGAAAGTCAATAATGTCTCTATTTTCTGTTTCTTCAGCCAGACTAACAAGTCTTTTTATAGGTGTTTGATCTTTGTGCATCGAAATATAAGATCGACACTCCTTGCCGCTATAGTATCTAGCACTTCCTATTGAATCGTAGTCTAAATACATTTCTAAGAGCAAAAGATTATCATCATAAAAACTGGTACCAAGAGAATCATTTAAAGATACATTGCTTGGATAATTAAACTCAAGGCCAAATTTTTCACTTTTATATGTAAAAAATTCTTTCTCGTTTATGCTCGCTGCACCTTGAGGAGACTGTTTAACCAGAGTGGCTACACTAAAAATAGAAAATAAAATAACTATTTCTAACATAGCTACAGCTAAATATGATGTTATTTTTGTAATTGTAAATAGTTTCATAAATTAATTATACCACAAAACAAAAAACGAGCTAAGATTAGCTCACTTTTTGATGGGGTCCCCTATCCTTCGACTTCGCTCAGGACAGGTGGGATGAATTCAGAACTTTTTGTTATTCAAATTGAGGATGAAGGTAAAATTATATTAAATTATTTACTTACAAATAATAGCACATTCAGCACATCCTCTAGAAAATAAAGGGTGCCCGAGATAAAAAGAACAGTCTTGATTATCATTATACTTCTCATTTATGATTTCCCTGCACTTACTACCCTGCTCCCAGTGTTGAGCAGCACAAATCTCTACTATCTCTGTAGCTGTACTTTTTTGATTCTTAAATCTTTTTTGAGCCTTACTGTATCCATAAAAGAAATATACCATTGCTATAACAAATAATATTATTATCACTAAGGCTTCAATTTTAAAAGCTAATGCACCTTTTCTATCTTTGTTACGTGTTAAATAGTGTACAACTATACTTATCAAAATTACTACTGGCACTACATAAATAAAATAATAAATACTTAGCAACATTGAAATACCAGTCTTTAACATATTAAGAGAACCAAGCGCCCAAAAAAGCGCCCAAAAAATATCTGCAATAATTAAAAAAAATAATGTTCTACTCACTAAATTTTTAAATAATTTCATATTTTTATTTTAATAACATGGCCCAGGCCACCCTCTCTGGCTTCGCCATTCACCTTGTCTTAATTATACCACAAAACAAAAAACTAGCTAATGTTAGCTAACTTTCTGTTGGGGTGACTAGAGGGAATTGAACCCTCGATAACAGAACCACAATCTGCTGTGTTACCACTACACCATAGCCACCATGTATAT
>JABIAL010000026.1 GCA_018653315.1 bacterium | reverse complement strand
ACCAGACAATAAACTATATCGCCTTCAAGATAAGGTTAATGTACCAGCTGGTGGACAAGTAGAAGTTTGGGCCGAAGCTGATCAATCTGGCGAAGAATTCGCAATTGAGCAAACATCAATGATTATCCCAGGCTTATGGGCGGGCTTACAAGATAAAATATATGCTACAACTGAAGGCATGAAACTTACTAGCTTACCAATATACCAAGTAACAGCCGAAACATTAAAAACTGCTCAAGTAGAGCTAGACAAACAAGCTATTGCTCAAGGCTTGGCAGCTATTAATGAATTATTGCCAAAAAATCTACAAATTGATCAATCGCGTATCTATCTAGAACGCCAAACAATAGAATCATCACAAATTGGTGAAACTAGTACTAAAACAACTTTAACTCAAAAAATTAAAGTCTATGGTCTAGTATTTGACCAAGAGACTTTACTAACAATCAGTCATGACAAGTTCACTAAAGAATCTCCAACTGGAGAAAAAATATTTGAATTTTTAGATGACACCTTTAATTATCAGATTATAGAAATATACCCTGACCGTCAACAAGCAGTAATAGAAGTTAATATATCTACCAATACTAGCTCTGATCAACACATGATTGACTTAGATAAAGATCAGTTAGTCGGACAAACCGAAGAAGGAATAAATAATTATTTATCACAATTCAAAATAGATAAAGCCGAAATAGACTTTTTTCCTTTCTGGGTCAATAAAGTACCAAAATTTAAAGACCATATTATTATAGAATAAAAACTTGCTGTCTTTTTTTAAAAATGCTATTTTTAATACAGATAGATCATTGTCAGGATTATTTGAATCCAACTTCCCGTTCCGCCTCTATAGTCTTAACTTGTTAAGATCAAGCGCAACCTGAGCGGGCTTTAATAAACCCCGAAGCTTATGCTGAGGGGTTTTCTTTTTATCTAAAAAAGGCCAGATTTTCATCTTGACCTTTATACTCACATTTGCGGAGACTGAAGTGTTTACTCAGGATCTTCACCCAAATCTTCCATTTCCAGTTTTCTGGTAGGCACTTCACCAGCAACTATCTTCTGGGCGAGCTCTTGAAGCTGCTCAGCTTCTTCTTTGGTTGAAACGTGATTTGGATCAGCGAACCTTACATCGCCAACTTTTGGTTTTTGGTCAGTTTGTGGTTTTTTCTCTCTTTGCGTTACTGATCTCATTGCTCTCGACGCTCTTTTAATAATATTGATATCGCTATTAGTCAAGAGACTTATGGGTTTATTAATTTTTAGAGCAAATAATGGTTTAGACTTTCGCGGTAAAAATACTAACAACAAGATCAAAGCACCAATAGCCATATAGATCCAACCGATACTGATAGAAATAAAATGTTCTTGCATTTTATCCTCCTTATAGTAAGTACAATAAATATAATTAAATTATTACATAATAGTAACTAACTGTAAATAACTATTTTGCTAACATTGACAAAATATATAAAATATGCTATATTAATATATTCAAAAGTTCTTACTATCTATGCAATAATAATAGGAGATTTATCATGCTTGATGCAACTATTTACCTCATCACCCTCGCAGTTTGGCTATTAACTACCTCTGTGTTTGGAACCGCATTTATTGAAAATATAACCGAGTTTAAACCACGTGATTGGAATTGGCTAATGATTGGCAGCTCGCTCGTACTCGGAACAGGGTCCATGTATGTCACATTTGGATATAGTACTCCATATGTGCCTATGCTGGACATGATCATCAATGTCCAATTTAGCTGGATGTTCTTGATTACTGCTGGCTTGATCTTATGGAAGACCGAAGACAATAGAAAGACTAATAAGATGATTTATGAAGCCCCCTAAATGAAGTACGTCCACAGCTAATCTCTCTATGACTCATATGCCCCGTTTACTACAATGGGGCTTTTTTTCTTTTGACTTTTTCTATATATCAGCTATACTAAATAAGCTAAATAAGTGATTGGAATGGTCACCAACCGTTCTACTCTCTCTGAGTATCCTAAAGGACTAAGCTTATTGGTCAATTAAATAAATTAAGTAAAATATTTGGGTGGAACCATCCTTTGCTCCTCGTCTAACTCGGAGCTACGGATGGCAGGCCGTAACAGGCATGCTAATTCAAAAGGATCCCAAGGCACGAGTTGTCTTGGGTTATTATTTTTTAAAAAATTACATTAAACGAATAATTAATATGAACCCAGTTAGAAAATCACAAAATTCTATGGGTTATCAAAAGTAAAAATATCACTATGAAAACTACTAAACTTTCTAACGGGGTAAAACAAGAAGACAAAATCTTTAAAATTCGCCATTCTTTAGCTCACGTTTTAGCTATGGCCATTTTAAAAAAATTTCCTGACGCTAAATTAGGTGTTGGGCCAATAATAGACAATGGATTCTATTATGATTTTTTATTACCAGATAAATTTTCTGATGCTGACCTACCAAAACTACAAAAAGAAATGAAAAAAATAATTCAACAAAAAGTTGAATTCAAAAAAACAGTTGTTTCTCGAAAAGAAGCTTTGAAAACTACAAAGAAAGAAAAACAAGATTTTAAAGTTGAGTTAATAAATGATTTACCAGAGGGCGAAGAATTAAGTTTTTATCAATCTGGAAATTTTTTAGATTTATGTCGTGGACCACACGTTGAAGATAGCTCAGAAATAAACCAAAAAGCTTTTGCCTTAACTAGTGTTGCTGGCGCCTATTGGCGTGGCGATGAAAAAAATGCCATGCTTACTCGCGTTTATGGAGTAGCTTTTGATACTCAAAAAGAGTTAGATGACTATCTCCTAATGTTAGAAGAAGCTAAAAAACGTGATCATCGTAAAATTGGCAAAGAACAAGAATTATTTTTGATCGATCCAATGGTTGGTTTAGGCCTTGTCATGTGGCAGCCAAACGGCGCTATCTTATGGCATGTCATGGAAGAATTTTGGTATCGTGAGCACCTCAAGGCTGGCTACAAACTTGTTCGCACTCCACACATCGGCAGCCGACAACTATGGGAAACATCCGGACATTGGGGATTTTACAATGAAAGCATGTATCCTCCACTGGAAATTGGACAAAGTTTAAAATCAGCAGAAAAAGGAGCAGAAATCAAAAACAAAGAAGAATACTTGCTCAAACCAATGAACTGTCCATTTCATGTAGTCACTTATAATGCAAAACCAAAAAGCTATCGTGACTTACCAATCCGCTGGGCAGAATGCGGAACAGTTTATCGTTATGAAAAATCTGGTGAATTATCTGGCCTAACTCGTGTGCGTGGCTTTACTCAAGATGATGCTCATATTATTTGCACTAAAGATCAAATCAAGGATGAATTAAAACGTGTTTCTCGCTTTATTACATTTATCTTTAAAGAATTTGGCTTTAAAGATTATAAAATTTATTTATCCCTACGCGATCCAAAAAACAAAGAAAAATATGCTGGCGATGATGAAGGTTGGGAATTTACCGAACGAATCTTAGAAGAAGTAGCCAAAGAAGAAAAATTGGATTATGTTATAGAAGAAGGTGAAGCTGCTTTTTATGGACCAAAGCTAGATTATAAAATCAAAGATGCACTGGGTCGTGAATGGCAATGCTCTACTTTGCAATTTGACTTTAATCTTCCAGAAAGATTTGATATGAACTTTGTCAATGATAAAGGCGAAAAAGAACAACCATACATGTTACATCGAGCTTTATTTGGTTCATTTGAAAGATTTATTGGTTTATTAATTGAACATTATGCTGGCGCATTTCCATTGTGGCTATCCCCTGTTCAAGTAAAAATTATTTCTGTTGGCGATTCACACACTGAATACTGCCAAAAATTAGCTGAAGAATTTACTAATCAAGAAATCAGAGTAGAAGTTGACCATTTAGATGAAACAGTTGGTAATAAAATCCGTAAAGCCACTAAAGAAAAAATACCATATATCTTAGTGATTGGAGATAAAGAAATAAATTCTAAAGATTTGATGGTGCGTGTTCGTGGCCAACAAGATTTAGTAACTATTAGCAAACAAAAATTTATTGATAAAATTCAGGAGGATATTAAAACAAGAAGTGTAGATTTATAAACAAATTTTTATGGAAATAAGAACAGCTCTTACTTATGACGATGTGTTATTAGTACCCCAAAAATCTCGTATTCGTTCCCGCAAAGAAGTAAATGTCGCAACCAGACTATCCAAAAACATAAATTTAGATATCCCGCTAATACCAGCCAACATGGACACTGTTACCGAAAGCCAGATGGCTATTTGCATGGCTCGTTTAGGTAGCATTGGAATAATCCATCGTTTTTGTGATATCGATTATCAGGTTAGAGAAGTACAAAAAGTAAAACGTCGTCAAAATGTAGTCATTGAAGACCCGATTACTATTTCTCCTCAAGCCACTTTGAAACAAGTCAAAGAAAAAATTGCTGAATTTGGCTTTAAAAGTTTCTTAGTCAGCGAAGACAATAAACAATTATCCGGTATCTTAACTAGTCGCGACATGATGTTTGCTAAAGACGATTCTACTTTAGTTCAAGACTTAATGACAGCAAAAAATAAACTGATCACTGCCTCACCCGGCATCAGCATTACAGAGGCTAAAGAGATTTTAATCTCTAACAAAATAGAAAAATTACCTATTGTTGATCAAGCTTTTCATATCAAAGGCTTAATTACGGCTACTGATATCATAAAAAATTACAACAGCGTTTCTGTTAGCAGAGATAATAAAGGCAGACTATTAGTTGGAGCAGCAGTTGGGGTAGGTAAAGACGCTTTAGAAAGAGCCAAGGCTTTAGTGGGCGCACAAGTAGATGTTTTAGTAGTGGATATTGCTCATGGACATTCTGATCATGCTATAGAGACTATTCAAAAATTAAAAAAATTATACCCAACAATAGAAATTATTGCCGGCAATGTAGCTACAGCTCAAGCAGCAAAAGATTTGATTCAAGTTGGCGCTGACTGTATAAAAATCGGCATTGGCCCAGGATCTATTTGCACTACCCGTATTACTACTGGTTTTGGCGTGCCTCAATTAACTGCTATTTTAAATATAACTCCTGTTTGTAAAAAATATGACATTCCTTGTATTGCTGATGGTGGCATCAAAACTTCTGGCGATTTAGTCAAAGCATTAGCAGCTGGCGCTGATTCAGTTATGATGGGTGGACAATTTTCTGGCACCGAAGAAACCCCTGGTCCAGTTTTATCATACAAAGGGCAACAATACAAAATATCACGAGGCATGGCCTCTTTAACCGCTGCCTTATCTCGACCAAATGCTACAGAAAAAATTGACCAAGTAACTCCTGAAGGTGTAGAAGCACGTGTGCCTTATCGTGGTCCAGCTAGAAATGTTATCAACAAATACATCGGGGGCTTACGCTCAGGCATGAGCTACGCCAATGCTATGAATATTGCCGAATTACAAACAAATGCCCAATTTATCCGTATTACTCACTCTGGAATGATAGAATCAAACTCACATGATAATCAAGTGTTATAAAAAAACTAATTACACAACAATGTTGTAAATATGCTATAATAAATAGCAGTTAAAAAAATATTATTAATAAAAAAATATATGGGAGTTCTAAAAATGTTTAGCTTAAGCTTAGTTTTATGTTTTGGATTATATGCTTTTGCAAATGTAGCTCAAGCTGCAATCTCTGCTGAAATGGAAGACCCAATGTCTTTATCTAATGTTATGCTTGACGAGATTACAGCAGAATCATTAGACCTTGAAGAAAAAGATACTACTTTCTGGAGTAGATTTAAATTGGGTACCCGTAGTATTTTTACCTTTGACTCCTCTAAACAAGCAGCCATCGATTTAAAAAAAGCTAATGTCAAATTATTAACTGCTAAAAAATTAGCCAACGGATCGACAGATAGCAAGACTCAAGAACGCTTACAAAAAGCCCTAGAACAATACAAGAGTAAAATGGCTAGTGTAGAAAAAAGAATCCAAAAGCTACCAGCAGATAAAAAGAAAGCTATCTCTCAAAGAATAGACGAACATCACCTAAAACAACAACAACTATTAAGAGATCTGGGCGAAAAATTACCGGAACAAGTTAAGGACAAGATTACCGCTGTTCGCAAAGACAGAATAGAAGCTTGGTACACTCATCACAAAAACAAATTAGAAACCAGTTTAGAAACTGCTACTCGAGCTGTTGATAATGGAAAGCCATTCCAAAATTTACAAATTATGGCTACTCTAGAAGAAATGGAAGATGTGTTGCCTGCCGAAGCTCAAGCCAAGCTACGTACGGTTATAAACAAAACTCAAGATAGACTAAGCGAAAAATTAAAAAATCTAGACGAAAAAGACCAAGTAAAATTAGACAAATATTTGGAAGGAATTAATATTGATGAAGTAAAAAAAATACGTTTAATTAACAATCTAGATAATGACAATCTTCCAAGTAATTTACGTGATCATATTAAAAATCTACAAAGTGCTCATTTAGATAGTTTAGAAAATAGATTTAAGAATTTAAGTGACTCTGAAAAAAATTCTTTTTTACGTAAAAACTTTGAAACTGGTGAAAACGGAGATGCTAGTAAAGTAGAAATGTTAAAAAGATTAGAACGAAACACCTCATCTGAACTAAAGAATAAAATAAGAGCACTTAATGAAGAGGAACAAATACGATTAAAAACCAGAGTAAAAAACACTTCAAATAAAGATGACTTATTAAAATTAGAAAGACAAATTAAAGATTTACCAGTAATTCATAAAGAAATTCAAGATCGAAGAGCGCTAATTAATAATAATGAAGTTAATACGTCTAACCGTCGTAGATAATAACTAACTAAAAATTTAAATCTTAATCCAGCTCCCCACAAGGAGCTGGATTGATTTTTTAATGCATTATTGCTAAACTATTTTAGCTTATAAAAAATTATCTAATGCCTAATAAAAAATTTCATTTAATTATATCCGGCTGCCAGATGAATATGTCTGATGCTGAACGATTGGCTACTGCCCTGCAACAACTAGGGTTTCAACGAACTGACAATGAAGAAGAGGCTGATTTAATTGGTATCATAGCTTGTTCGGTTAAACAAACAGCTGTAGATAAAATTCACGGTAAAATTCGTAACTGGCAACTAATAAAGACAAAGCGTCCTCTTATTACTCTATTGTCTGGTTGTGTTTTGGAAAATGATCGAAAAAAACTCAAAGATAAATTTGATATTTTTTTAGATATTAAAAATCTAGATAGTTTGGCCGCTGATCTACAAGCAGCTGCCCCAGAAGAAAAACTAGCTTTGCCAAACTTTTTTGATATTAAACCAAATCACTACTCTAAACATCGAGCTTACGTACCAATTATGACTGGCTGTAATAAATTTTGTAGTTATTGCGCTGTTCCCTACACTCGTGGCCGAGAAACATCTCGCCCTAGCGATAGTATTATTAGTGAAATAAAGAAATTATTAGAGGATGATTATAAAGAAATTATTTTATTAGGTCAAAATGTAAATAGTTATGGTTTAGATAAAAAATCCGCTAGAGGTGGGGGGAATCCAGAAATTAGTTTTCCGGAATTATTAAAACAAATAGATAATTTGGGTGATCATTTTTGGCTAAAATATTTAACTTCACATCCTTATGATATGTCAGATGAACTAATTGAAGTAATGAAACATGGCCAGAATATAAATCCATATCTACATTTACCAGTTCAAGCTGGCAGTGATGAAATGCTCAAAAAAATGAACCGACACTACTCTATCGCAGAATATACTACGCTTATAAAAAAAGTACGCCAAGCTATTCCAGATATTGCTATTTCTACTGACATTATCGTTGGTTTTTCTGGTGAAAATAAAAAGGATTTTCAAGCTACTAAAAAATTAGTAAAAAAATTAAAATTTAATTTATCTTTTACTTCTCAATATTCTGAACGTATTGGCACTACAGCTGCCAAACTTTATCCAGATGATATTAGCAAACAAACAAAAAAAGACCGCTTTAATATTATTAACGATCAGATTGGCGTTAATGCCAAAAAATATAATAAAAAATTAGTGCATACAAATCAAGAGGCCTTGATAGACGTAGTCAAAAAAACAAAAACTGGCTACAAAAACATTGGCAAGCTATCAAACTATGTAGCTGTTTATATTATCACTCAAGAGCCAATAAATATCGGCGAATTTATTCAAGTAAAAATTATTCAAGCAGACTCTTGGGGTGTGCAAGCAGAATTAAAGTAAAAGGAAAAAAGGATCATGATGACATGATCCTTTTACATTTTTTCAGCTTTTAAGGAGTCGCTAGCTGATCGCCTGACGAACCACTTTCTGCAACGTAGCAATGCTTACTGGCTTGACCAAAAAATGCACCTTGTACTTAATGCAATTAAGTATCAATT
>JABIAL010000025.1 GCA_018653315.1 bacterium | reverse complement strand
GCTTCACCAATTGGGGATAATTGTAATATTTGTGGTGGAAGTTATGCCTGGGATTCATGGGCAATGACCGATCTTAATGATATTGGTAAGGCAAGTTTCATCGAGTTTGGTCCAAATCCTGCAAATACATCAAGGGCTCGTTTAACTGGTTTGCAGGTAACAGAACATGATGCAGATTCTAGAGTGGAATTTCAAGCAAATTTAGGTAACCCATATAATCTTGATAATACAACTTACCCAAAGATTAAAGCTGGCTTAGAATTGGTTGGCGAAGGTCCAAGTTGTAACGAGTCATGTAGTAATGCGGTGGTTTGGGCACGGTTTAACACAGAAATAGATGATGCTACTTTAGTAGATCTTGCAAATATGAAGATACAAAAGTGTAATGATGCTACATGTAGTATAGTAAGCATGGCTAATTTAACAAATAATCTTGAATTGCGAGGTACGCATATAGTTGACGCTGAGCATCTTTCTTTTGATCCAGAAACTTGGTATCAGGTGACTATTAAAACAAATGGTATAAAAAATACGGCAGGTTATGACTTAGATAATAAGCATACTTGGCAGTTTCAGACTAGTGGAGATGAAGATTGTACTGTTGATAGAATAGAAGTTGATCCAGCTTATTATCCGTCTATTGCTTGGAGTGAAAATATTCATTATACAGCTACACCTTTTTCTGCTCCGAATAGTTGTAGTGCGACAGGTGTAGCTTTATTACCAGGCCCATATACCTGGGGTTGGTCATCAAGTGATACTGGTGTGGCCACCGTTACTCATCATGCTCATATAGCTAATGCTCAGACTCAATCTGATGGCACGACTAATATAGAGTCAAAAATTACAGCAGGTCCTGATGGTGTTGGAATAAATAATTTTGGAATATTAGATGTTTCACAATCTACTGTGGTTCCTCCAGCGGCACCAAAAATATTAGAACATGCTCCAACAAATCCACCGTTGACTTGTATTAATGCGGCTACGGTAGTGAAGTTTGATATGAGGATGGATAATACAAGTTTAACATCAGGGATTCAATTGTATGAAGAAGACCCACTTGGTGGTCCGCCAAATTGTTTGTTTAGTGGGGGTGCTTGGTGGTGTCCTGTTTCTGGTGATATTAGTACCCGTATTAGGAATAATCAGACTATAGCTACTTATCATCCAGATGATATTTTACAAAAAGATCATAGACATTTAGCTATAGTTCACGGAGCAGTTAGAAGTTTACAGGGAGTAAATTTACTATCAAGTGAATATAATTTTGATTTTGATGGTGATACGATTGATGATAGTTATATGTGGAAGTTCACCACCAATGATCAAGTTTGTCAGGTAAGTTTTGTGACCGTTGATCAACATCCAGATCTATATACTTGTAGTAGAAATGACTGTCCAGATGATGTCAATGGAGTCCTTAATGGTAATCAACATGAATATGTAGCAGCAGCGTATGACGCTACTGGACTAGAATTAACCATGGATAGTTATAATTGGGTAGAGCATAGTGGTTTATTAACCTTACAGAGTAATATAGGCGTATCTATACAAGCAACTGCTAATAATGACAATGGTATGACCGATTTATTAGTAGAAGCCAGTGATGCTCTGGCTGGTTCAGCTACTGGCTATTCTAGAGTTACTTTGAATTTATGTGAAAATACCTGGCCATTACCAGATTTAGGTTTTCCTTATGAATTTCCTAATACTAATGATTTTAATTTTTCTACTTATTATTGTCAGGATTCTGGAGTTGGTGGTGATGGTATATTGCCATATTTAGCTGATCCAATTATCAAAGGTGTAAATGGAACAACTCTAGGAGAATATGTTTTTGTAGTTAATCCAACCGTTGCGGTTATAACAGATAATTCACAACAACTAGCCAAGCAGTCATGGTGGAGTAAGTTGATTAGTAAATTAAGACATAAAGTTCTTGCAGTGCCTGCGGCTCCAAATCCGCCAAGTGATTTAGAAATGACTAGTAATTCTGGTGATGGTGTAAAATTAAACTGGACAGATAATTCAGCTGATGAAGAGGCTTTTAGGATATATCGTAAATCTGAACACGTTGACTGGATGGAAATTGCTGAGGTGCCGGTTAATGTTGAAAATTTTATGGACACCTCAATTATTGCCGGTCAAATTTATAGTTATCGAGTAGCCGCTTGGAGACTTGGTATTAATGGTTTATCTGATTATAGTAATACAATAACAATTACGGCTAATGCATCGGCTATCGATGTTATTGGTGTTCGAGTAATGGCCAATACAGAGCATTTGTCCGTGCAAGACTGGTATCAAAAATATGCTCCTAATTCAGGAGTTAATGGTCAAGCATTTATGGTTGACGGTTATCAGGCATTGCAGGTAGGTAATACGGTTTATATTTCAGCCGCTAACGTTGATGATGTTAATTTAGATATTTATACAAATATATATATTATTTCTCATAATATAGGCGCTAGAGAATCGACTCGTGAAATATTTAGTCGTATGTTGACTAATATGAATTTAAGTATAAATATTATTAGCCCAAATGTTTGTCAGGATGACATTGAAAGGTTATGTGCTAGTAATTTTGATTGTCTTGATTTAGCTGATAATAATTGTAATGCTAGCGAATTGAAGTTGCGTAGAGATACTCAACGGTTAAATGATTTGTTGAATATTAAAGGTAGATTAGATTTCTATGGCCAATTACATCGATCATGTGATAATAATAGCAACATTAGCTGTACCGAGGATGATCAGTGTCCAACTGGCGGTGAGTGTGTGCCTTATTATCCGGTATTAAATTCTGGTACTTATATCAATGGTGTGTCGATAACTAGATGGCCTTCTTGGAATGAAGAATTTGCGCAAACTTTAATGACAGCTAGTTTACCAGTTGATCCAATTAACCGCTTTACCAGTTGTCCAGATGAAAATGATCCTGATACTTGTTGGGATGATCTAAATAGACAGTTTTATTGTTCTAAGGATTCATCGTTGTATTTATACAATAAAGAAGCAAATGTTGATGATTATTCTTTGGATGCTAATTTTGAATTTAATGGTGCTGGTATGACCTTTGCCACTCACTTATTTGGTCCGGCTATAGATCCTATACATAATCGTATTCAATTTAACAATGATGAATATTGTCAAGATATCAATATGAATGGCGGTGGTAGTTCTGGTATTAGTTGTGGCAATGGCATTGTTGAGCATGAATATTTTTTGGATGAAAATTCAAACGGATCATATAATCCACCCGAGCCTTTTATAGATGAAAATTCAAACGGAGTATGGGATGAAGAAGTTTGTGATGGTGGATTTAGAAATCTATGTGACACTACAATAAGTGATCAAAATTGGTGGAATGAACATATCGGCGGTTGTTATCCACCAGGAACATTGGATGGTGGTGGTGATTTAATTGAATGTACTTGGTATGAGCCAGATCCAATTTTAACTGTTGATCAATGTGGTAATTATTGCGGTGATGGCGATGTTGATGTTGCTTATGAATTATGTGAGGATCCAGACGATCCAAATGGAGAGTACAATGGCATTATATATACCTGTTCCGATCCATTAGATATACCAACATGTAATACTTGTCAGCCAATTTGTTCTGACTGGTCTTTGGCCATGTCTTGTGGTGATGGATTTTGGGATTCTGCTGGTGGCGAACAATGCGATCTCTCAGATGATCCAAATGGGTTAGCAGGTTGGAGTTGTAGTTTGGGAGGAACATTGACTTGTGACTCTTGTCGCAGAACTTGTGATAATGGTGATCCATATGAGGGCTCATGTAATGATGGTAATATTGACACTCCATTTGAAAATTGTGAACCAGACACTTATGCTGTACCAACTGGCCCAGATGATTCAGCGTCTGATCATCAGTATCTTTGCGGAGCTGATGCATCACCTCAGGCCTGTACAATGACCGATGGTTGGTGTGGTAGTGGTCAGCCTGCTGACACAGCTTATGGTGAAGAATGTGATCCGTTGTTATATCCAGAGCCAACCTCAGCTCAATCTCATGTAGGTCGGCAATATTCTTGTAATGACCCTAATTGTGTATTTGAAGGTGGTTATTGTGGTAATGGTAGTTTAGATATTGGTTTTGAAGAGTGTGATTGGGATGGTTACGGTCCGATTTCGCCAGCTGTTTCAAATGTAAACAATCAGTATTCTTGTAATGATCCTAATTGTGTATTTGAAGGCGGTTATTGCGGTGATGGTAATGATACTGGTCTTGGAGAGGATTGTGATTGGCTTGGTTATGGCCCGGTTTTACCAGTTGATTCAAATGTAAATAATCAATATGAGTGTGGTAATAACGCATCCGGAGTTGATGCTTGTCAATACATTGGTGGTTATTGTGGCGATGGAGATATTAATGGTCCCG
The DNA here is from genome assembly GCA_018653315.1 of bacterium. Lineage (GTDB taxonomy): Bacteria > Patescibacteriota > Patescibacteriia > UBA1558 > GWA2-36-10 > JABIAL01. The sequence continues at coordinate 22,470 of JABIAL010000025.1, read as the reverse complement.
AAACTTGTGAAGGAGCTACTGCATCTTGTGTAGAGGCTGGATTCATAGCAGGGGCTGCTACTTGCACAGCTTGCTCTATTGATAATACTGCTGCTTGTTGTGATATAAACGCGCTGAATGCCAAGTTTATGGCAGATGACGATTATGAGCTATTTGTTAATGGCACCTCTATAGGTACTGGAAGTAATTGGCAGGAGTGTGGTGGGGGAGGCGATGACAATAAGGGTGCTTGCGAATTTCATTTAGACATAGACCTAACAACAGATAGAAACGTTGTTGCTTTCCATGCGTGGGATACGGATGGCGGTCAGCAGGGAGTGATAGGATCATTCTCATGCCAAAGCTTAAGTTGTCAAAGTGTATGTTATAAGGGTGCGGATGCTGGAGATTATTGTAGTACTAACATTGATTGTGAGGGTGATCCCGCGGATCCAAATGATAATGGCACATGCGTTCATCCTGGACCAAGTTCTCCTGTTTCTCCTGATACTTGTAATAGTAATATTGATTGTGGATTTGATAATATTGACACTCCAGGAAACGAACGTTGGCATGATGGAGATGATCCAGGTGGTGATTGGGAGCATAAGCCCAGCCTTTGTTTGCCTGGTGATTATGGCATTGTGACCAACACCACTGGCCTATGGACATGTACAAATGTAGCGCCAGGTGGCGATTGGAATAGTGATCCGGATTATCCAGATGCAGGTTGGAGCAATGTTCATGTTTCTAGTCCAGGTGGAGCTTGGGATAATCCTAATCATCCATCTTATTGGAAACACATGGTTCCAGGTGCGGATATCATTTGGGTGGTTCCTGGTGGTACAGATACCGAGGTTTGGTGTCGCTATGTTATTGAGCCATCTTAATAAAATATAATTAATTTTTTATATATCTATGTTCGACGATGTAAAAAAAGAAGATCAAGCTAGTCAAAATAATCCTATACCTCAGGATACAAATCAAGCAGTCACCCCGACTGCTGATTCTGCTGTGCCTCAAGCACCAACAAGCAGCGCAACACCTCAGGCGCCTGTTACTGATACAGTTGTGCCAGCGGCTAATGCGTCTGCTAATTTAGATCAGTTTGCTGTTAATGATAATCCTCAGGCAGTCTCGCCAGCCAGTCCACAACCAGCGCAAACGGGAGTTCAACAACCAGTAACTCCAGTTGTGCCTCAAGCTGTAAATCCAGCGGAACAAAATATCCCGACGGATCCGCAAGCAGCAAATAAATCCTCAATAGATGATATGTTTGGAGATGTTGATCCAGAGCCAGATCAACAGAGTAAGGCTTTTGACAAACCAAGTGCTATTGCTGGTGGAAAATTACAGCCCGTTCAGAATACGAGTTTGCCAGCTTCACCTCAGGCTGTAAATCCAGCGGAACAAGTACCAAATAATATAAATCAGATTTTAGTTGAAGATAGTGGTAAAGGAAGTTTATTAAAAAAAGTTATTATAGCCTTAGTTGGTCTTGTTTTAGTGGCCGTGGTAGCTTGGGCAGCTTATAGTTTTATTTTTAATACTGACAAACCAGTAACTGAAAATGAAGAGATAATCAATGAAACTGAAGAAACACCTCCACCAGAAGAAGAGGAAGAATACACACCTCCACCAGAAGAAGAGGAGAATGTGGATGCTGACGATGATGATGATGGTTTATCTAATGCGGAAGAATTTATCTTAGGTACTAATCCAAATAATCCAGACACTGATGATGATGGCTTATTTGATCGAGAAGAAGTAAAAACTTATCATACAGATCCAAATAATCCAGACACAGATAACGATGGCTTATTTGATCGAACGGAAGTATTTATTTGGGAAACCGATCCTTTAAATCCGGATACAGATAATGATACATATCTTGATGGAGTTGAAGTAAGCAATGGTTATAATCCTTTAGGTGATGGTGAATTGCCAAAAAAGCAGGAAGATCTAATAACAGAATAAAATAATGGAAAATAATACAACAAATAATCAGGTGCAGGAGACGCAGGATATGTCTAATGAGATTAACACTATTGTTAATCAAGAGGTAAAAAAAGAAAAGGATGTGGTAATAAAACCTGAAAATATTCATACCATGCCAGCTAAATTTTTACCTCAATCTCCAAAAAAACAATTTAGCGCCAGACAAAGAATAATTTTAGCAATTATTGGTTTTGTTTTATTTTTGGTTATAGTTGTTGGTGCTATGTTGTGGTGGGCAAATTCTAGTGTACCAAAAGCTGATACCGATCATGTAGATGTTACGCCACCAGTAAACACTGAAGAGGTTGATGATCAGCCACCAGCCGATGATCAGCCACCAGCCGATGATCCAGTATTTGTTAGTCATGATGAAAAAATAAATAATGATTTAGTTATTTTAGAGCAAGCATTAATTAGTTATTTTAGTACTTTCGGTAGCTATCCAACAGCTTTAGCTGCCTTGGTGTCTGAACATATCAATGAGTTACCTCGTCAAGCAAATGGGTCAGCGTATGATTATTTAGTTGTTAATAATGGTGTTGATTTTAAAATTGTAGTTACTTTTGATGGTAGTCAGATAGCTACTTTGATTGGTGAATATAAATTTACTAGCAATGGCTTGACTGTCAACGATTCAGAAGAATTACCACCACCTCCGCCACCACCTCCAGTGAATAATAGTGATGTTGATTATGATTTATTGACCACTGAAGAAGAAGTTTTATATAGTACCAATCCAAATAATGATGATTCAGATAACGATGGTTATTCGGATGGTTCAGAAATAGTAAACTTGTATAGTCCGATCGCTTCTGGTGAAACTTTGATCGACTCAGGTTTGGTTGCCACTTTTACTAATAGTGAATTCGGCTATAGTTTATGGTATCCTAGTGCTTGGGTAGCTGATGGTATGTTAGGTGATCTAGATATGATTGTTATTGCTACTAATTCAGAAGCTGGCGATGTAATTTATATTGCTGTAGAAGAAAATATTGATACTTTGTCTATTGAAGAGCGTTTGGAAAATGCTCGTTTAGAGTATCCAAATTTGGTAACTACTACATTAGGACAAAATGATTTGACTGCTTGGCAAACTCCAGATAAACAAAATATACTTTATCTTAGTGATGATTATACTTATGTTTTATTTTATAGTTTAGAGGAAGGAGTTGACCCTAGCTTCATGACCACTTTCCAGATGATCTTAAATAGCTTTAAATTGACAGATGGTCAATAATTTTTCATTGTCAATCAACAAGAAAGGAGAGGGTGTTGATTTCTCTTGGTTGTCAGGCCTAGAAAAAATTATAGCAACTCGATTTTCTGTTAATTCAGTTATATCCATAGCCTTGATTAATGAGGATGAGATAAAACAATTAAATAAAGTTTATAGAAAAAAAGATGCGGTTACAGATGTGTTATCTTTTAATATAGATTCACCGGAAATTTTAGGAGAAATTGTCATCTGTTTATCACGAGCCAAAGAGCAAGCCAAGCAAAGAAAAAAAACATTAAAGGCAGAGTTACAGTTATTAACAGTGCACGGTATTTTACATCTCTTAGGATATGATCATGAATTAGGAGATAAGCAGACAGTAATTCAGGAAAGAATGGAGCAGGAGATTTTATGTTTATTAGCAAATAAAAATAGATCTGCCAAAGGCAGAGTAAACAAGTAATTTATGTCATGTCATTTATGTAAAAGTATCAAACATGCTTTATTAGGTTTAAAGGTAGCCTATAAAACAGAGAGAAATTTTCGTATTCATATTTGGCTTGGTATTTTAGTTATTGCGGTTGCCTTGTATTGGCCTTTAGATAAATATTTGTGGCTAATTTTATTAATCGTCATTGCTTTTGTTTTAGTTTTAGAAATTCTGAATTCAGCCATTGAACGTTTGGTGGATATGTTAGCGCCACAAACTCATAAGTTTGCCAAAGAAGTCAAAGATTTGTTAGCGGCCATGGTTTTGGTAGTTGCAATATTTGCTGTTTTAATAGGAAGTTTGATTTTTTTCTGGTAAAAACTTAATATTTGGCAAATAATGAAAATTTAGTTATAATTAGTGTAGCAAATTATAGTTTATTAATAGATCTATTGAGTTTATTTGATCTGATTTATGATTAATAGTAAAGATATTATCACTGGTTTAGATATTGGCACAAGTGCCATTAGAATTGTCATGGGTCAAATTACTCAAGACGGTAGTTTGCGTATTATTGGCGCTGCTGAGACTCCATCTGAAGGAATTAATCGAGGAAGCATAACTTCGATAGAAGAGGCAGTTTCAGCAATTTCAGCTACTGTTGAAAAGTGCGAAAGAATGACTGGTTTTAATATTGATAAAATGATAGTTGGTATATCTGGAACACATATTAAGACCTTGAATAGTAAAGGAGTTATCGCTGTAGCGAAGGCTAATGAACAAGTTGAGGAATCAGACATAGACAGGGCCTTGGAAGCGGCACAGACTATTGCTACGCCACCAAATTATGAAATTTTACATGTCTTACCTACTAGTTATAACTTAGATGAACAACATGATTTGAAAGATCCCATTGGTATGTCTGGTGTTCGTTTAGAAGTAGAGACGCAGATTATCATGGGCTTGTCATCACAAATAAAGAATTTGACTAAATGTATTTATCGCACTGGTATTGATATCGAGGATTTGGTTTTTTCTATTTTAGCTACTTCTGAATCAGTATTAACCAAAAAACAGAAAGACTTAGGTGTGGCGGTAGTTAATATTGGTCAAGCTACCACTTCACTGGCAATATTTGAAGAAGGAGATATTTTGCATACTGCAGTTGTGCCGATTGGCGCTGGACATATTACAAATGACTTAGCTATTGGTTTACGTACTTCAGTAGAAACAGCTGAAAGTGTCAAAATAGACCAAGCACAAGCTATAGCTGATAATATTTCTAAACGTGACGAGGTTGATTTGCATAAATATTCAGAAGAAGAAAAAAAAGGCACTTATGTCTATAAAAAAGATATTGTTGGTATTTGCGAGGCTAGAATGGAAGAGATTTTTAAGATAGTTAATGATGAATTGAAAAAGGTTGGCCGTGATGGTAAACTTCCAGCAGGAATTGTTTTGACGGGTGGTGGTGCCAAGATGCCTTTAGCGGTAGATTTAGCTAAACAAGTATTCCAATTACCAGTATTCTTGGGTCGACCTATAGATAATGATTTTCCTATTGATAAATTAAACAGTGTAGACTTTACCACTGCTTTAGGTTTAGTCATTTGGGCCGATAAAAATGTAGTTACCAATAAAAACTTTTTATCCAATTTTTCTTCTGTCAGACAAACAACTGACAAAATGCGTGGTTGGTTTAAGTCTTTGTGGCCTTAAAATATTTATTTGAATAATAAAATAATGAAAAGAAAAAACATCGAAGAAGTCAGTCCGTCTATTGAAACTTTTGCTAATATTAAAGTAGTTGGCATAGGTGGTTCTGGTGGTTCAGCTGTTAATAGGATGGTAAGCTCCAAGATTAGAGGAGTGGAGTTTATTGCTGTTAATACAGATGCTCAGGCTTTGCATCATTCAGTAGCACCTAATAAAATTAATATTGGTCGTGATACTACTAAGGGTTTGGGTGCTGGTATGGATCCAGATTTAGGATCCAAAAGTGCTGAAGAAAACGAAGTGGATATCACCAAGAATTTAGAGGGAGCAGACATGGTTTTTATTACTTGCGGATTAGGAGGCGGCACTGGTACTGGTGCAGCACCAATAATTGCTGATGTTGCTCGAGAAATAGGAGCTTTGACTGTAGCGGTAGTGACCAGACCTTTTACTTTTGAAGGTGTACAACGTCGAGAAATAGCTGATCGAGGACTAGATCGTTTGATCGACAAGGTGGATACTATTATTACTATTCCTAATGATCGTTTACTACAAATTATAGATAAAAAAACATCTTTATTAGAAGCTTTTTCTATTGTTGACGAAGTTTTGAAACAGGGCGTACAAGGTATTTCGGAATTAATTACTGTGCCTGGCTTAGTCAATGTCGATTTCGCTGATGTAAAGGCTATTATGAAGCAAGCAGGATCTGCTTTGATGGGCATCGGTAAGGCAAATGGTGAAAATAGAGCTCAAGAAGCAGCTAAAGCAGCTATTGATAGTCCATTATTAGAATTGTCTATCAATGGTGCAACTGGTGTTTTATTTACTATTGCTGGTAATTCAGAATTGTCTATGTTTGAAGTTAATGAGGCAGCTGAAGTTATTACCTCTGCTTGTGATCCAGAGGCCAAGGTTATTTTTGGTGCAGTAATTGACGAATCATTAGGTGAAGAAGTTAAAATTACAGTTATTGCTACTGGATTTAGAGATCAAAATGATACTAAAGAAAGGACAGCTACGCAGCCGAATATGTCTTATCAAGAAACATTTGCTAAAAAAAGTGAAGAAAGAACAGTTAAAAAAGCTTTTCAATCCCCTAAAGAAAAAGAAGAAAAAATAGAAGAGGCTCCTAAGACTAAAGAAGAAGAAGAATTGGATATTCCAGCATTTTTACGTAAAAAATTAAAAAGTAGATAATAATGCATTGTCCGGTTTGTAATTCAACTGAAACTAAAGTTATAGACTCTCGCTTAAGTGGCGAGGGTTTTAATGTTCGTCGTCGTCGTTCTTGTGAAAAATGTAGCTTTCGTTTTTCTACCATAGAGAAAATTGAAATTTTAGATCTAGTGGTAATTAAACGCGATGGACGTCGGGAAAATTATAATCGAGAAAAAATAGTAAAAGGTTTGAGGATTTCTTTGCAAAAACGTAGTTATCTAGAAGATGGTTTTCAACAATTAATCGGAGAAATAGAACGGGAGATTCATAAAAAAGCTAAAAGTGAAATCAAATCAAGTACTTTGGGAGATATTGTGATGAAAAAACTTAAATCTTTTGATCCAGTAGCCTACATTCGTTATGCTTCAGTCTATCGATCATTTAAAGATGTTAAAACTTTTCAAGCTGAATTAAATAGATTATTGAAGAAAAAAGTTAAGAAAAAATAATCAAATGAACTATTACTTGTCAAAGTTTTAGTCATATGATGAGGTAATTTTACGTTATTTAAAAAATTGTCTGCTTATCTGCTTTTTGCTATAATAACATTAAGTTAAATCTTAATGTCGACTTTATGGATAAACAAGAAATGAAGCAGTTGTTGCTAGAAAATAAAGCTGCCTTAGAAAGAGTAGATAAAGTAGTAGAAAAAATACATAAAAAAATGATTTGGGGTGCTATTGGTAGCGTCTTGAAGATTGTTTTAATTTTAGCACCTATTATTTTTGGTGTTATTTATTTATCTCCTTTTGTTAAACAATATATGGGTGGTATTCAGGCTGCTTTTGATATTTTAAATCCCGGTGATGGTCAAAATTCTAGTGAACAAATAGACATAGAAGCAGGCAGCATTGACATAGAAGCTGTTTGTGATCCAAAAGTACAAGAGATGATAGAAAAAATGTGTAAATAATTTTTTGTGGAAGAGCTTAAAAATAAAATTAAAGATCTAACAGTTAAAATTGAACAGGCAATAAAAATAGTTAAGTTGGATGACAAACAAAAAACTTTAGATCAATTAAAACAGTTAATGTCTGATCCTGATTTTTGGCAGGATAAAAATAAAGCTCAAGAAATTTCTACTCAATATAATGTGTTACATGATTTAATCGAGGCTTGGCATGATTTGTCAGGCCAGATTTTTGATTTACAAGCATTATTAGATGATGAACAGTTTGAAGATTTGTTACCAGATATTTCAGAGCAGCTAGAGTCCATTGAGTTAAAGTATGATAATTTAGCAACTCAATTATTTTTGACTGGTAAATATGATCAATCGTCAGCTATTATTACTATCAATGCTGGTGCTGGTGGTGATGATGCTCAGGACTGGGCAATGATGTTGGAGCGGATGTATTTACGTTTTGTAGAAGATAATAATTGGAAAGTAAGTATTTTATCTCGTTCATCGGGAGCGATTGCTGGCATTAAGAGTGTTACTTTCAAGGTTGAAGGTGCTTATGTTTATGGTTATCTTAAAACAGAAGCAGGTGTACATCGTTTAGTTAGATTATCTCCATTTGATGCTGATCATGCTCGGCATACATCCTTTGCTATGGTTGAAGTTTTGCCAGAATTACAAAAAGTAGAAATTGATATCAAGTCAGAAGATTTGCGAATTGATACTTATCGAGCCTCTGGTCATGGTGGTCAATCGGTTAATACTACTGATTCAGCAGTTAGAATTACTCATCTGCCAACTAATCTGACAGCTAGTTGCCAAAATGAAAGATCTCAGTTACAAAATAAAAATCAAGCCTTAATACATTTACAAAGTAAATTGGCCAGATATTATGAGGCAGTGAAAGATGAAGAAAAGCAATTACTCAGAGGAGAGTATACAGCCGCTGCTTGGGGCAATCAAATTCGTTCTTATGTTTTGCACCCATATAAATTAGTCAAAGATCATCGGACAAAATTCGAAGTTAATAATCCAGAACAGGTTTTAGATGGTCAGTTAATGCCTTTTATTAAAAGTCGCTTGGAAGATCTAGTATCTTAGTTTTTGATTTAAATATTTTGTGGTATAATATACTATATGTTTGAACATTTAGTATCACATCATCATAATTTAGCGCACGCTAAAAAAACTCGAGTAAAATTTTATGGCACATTATTAGCCTTATCGGCTTTTATTTTGTTGTCAGCTTTTAATATCAGTCGAGGATCAATTTCAAAGGCAAGTGATCCTATTAATGATGTGGTAGTTACTATTTTTAATAATCCATCTTCAGATATTTATCAAATAGCAAACAAAACACAGCAGGTGGTTGTTTTTGATTTTATTGTTAAAACTAATGTTGATAAAGTAATGCTAAATGAGCTGAATATTTCAGCACAAGGTATAGATGATTTGGCTATTTTAGATGGTATTATTCTTTATCATAGTCAAACTCAATTAGGTGAGATTGATGTTGTAGACGGAAATTTACGTATTAAGCTTGGTAATTATAAATTAGATAAAGGTAATAATTATTTTTATTTAAGTTGGCCAAGAGCTAACAATGGTATAAGTGAGGATACTTTTGATTTTTCTTTAGAGCAAGCTACAAGTGCCATTGTGTCCTATCAGGGGTCTCTATTTACGCCTGCTGGTGACTTTCCTATTAATAGTCAAACTTTACAGATTATTGAGCGTGGTCAATTTTCTGCTTATAATAATTTGCCAAAAGATAATTTTTTAGCAGTAGCAAAAGAATATTCATTGTTGGCTGATTTTAGTCTGACTAGTAATGGAGAGTCTGCTAGCATAGAGAAGGTTTTAGTTTATCATGACTCAAGTATTGCTGATAAACAACATTTTTATCTTTGGCAAGGGCAAGAAATTATCGCCGATGCTTGGTCTTCTGATGATGGGCAACTTATTTTTGAATTAAATAAGACTACAGTAGTTAAACCGGATCACGATTTATCTTTACAATTAAGGGCTAGTTTGAATTTGGGGGAATATAATTTTATTTTAGCTGATGTTTGGGCTAAGGGGTTTGTTTCTGGTAAGCAATTTACATTAAGCAATTCGTCATTTTTGAGTAATATTTTGGTTATTGATAACATTTTACAATTTTCCGATCAATCAATTGTTCAGCAATTAAATAATGGTTGGCAGACATTATTTAAGACACATATAGATAGCTTAGGTGATGCAAGATTATTATTATATAAGTTATCTTGGTCTATTGATGATTTTGCTGTTGAATTAGAAGATTTAGAACTATGGATAAATGATCAATTGTATGATGTAAATTTGACACAAAGTGCTAATAAGATTGTAGCTACTTTTTGGCAAGAAGATTTAAAAATAAATAAAGAAGGAATTGACTTGGTATTATTAGCCAAGATTAATAAATTGGATAGCGATGCTCGTTTGCAGGTGAATTTATTAACAGATCAACAAATAATAGCAGAGGATAATAGTCAGAATAATTTACTATGGTCAATCAATGGCCAGATGTATAATAGTCATTTATTACCTGGGTTGCCTTTAGCACCAGTGATCTTAGAATAAGATTGACAACATTTTAATATTAGACTACTCTTGTGATAAATTAGAGTGGTTCTTTTTTTTAAAAAAAGGAGGGTATCATGCTACATTGGCGAAGAGCGCTAAAGGTTTTGCCGCCACCAGAGGAGCTTAAAAAACGTGAAAACGCAATTAAAATAATTGCCGAATCATTTTTTAAGCTGTTAATAAAGGATGGTTTTCAGCCCAAAGAAATTATGCAGTTCATTAATTTTTTAATGGATGCATTAATTAAACATGGCCATGAAGAAACCGGATCTAAAAATGACGACAAGGAGTCGAACACCAAATAGCAACCGTTTATTGTATTTACTTTAGGCGGTTTTTTTATTTGACTTATTTTGATATTTTAGCTTAAATAGAGACAAATCATAGACTTGTTCGGAAACCCGTTCCGTCACGAAATTTCTTATTTCTTAGTGAGACAAGGAAAGTGAATAAAATAATTTGACAGTGTATTGTAAATACAGTGAGAATTATTTTATGAAACTTGACGAAGTCGCAGCAATAAATAGGAAATTGCTTAGGAAAGGATTTCGTAATAAGTCTTAAGAAAGCGATTTTGATGGGCAAAAGCAAGTTATTTATTACAGGCAGCCTTCTTTTTTTGTTGGTCAGTTTTATCTTGGCACTGTATCAGCCGTCTTTATTTAGTAATCAAGTATTAAATCAAATTAATTTTGAATTTGATCAATTTTATGATTGGCAAGGACAAATTTTAAGCAAAGATAAAAAATTAACCGGCTGGCAATATATCATTCAGCCGCAAGACTTAAGAAACTATACAGGAAAAATTTTAGTCCACACTCCATTATATCCAGAATATGATTACGGCGATGTATTGCAAATCGGTTGTAAACTCAGACAACCAGAAGTCATTATCAATGAAAATGGCCAGAAATTTTTTTATGATCAATATTTAGCCAAAGATGATATTTACGCTACTTGTTATCGTCCACGCATAAAGTGGTTAAGTCAAAATAAAGATTTTAAAAATATATTTTTTAGCGCTAAACAATATTTTTGGCAAAACTTAAATAACTATTTGCGTGAACCAGCCTCTTCTTTAGCCAAAGCGATGTTGCTAGCTGCTCGTCGAGAAATGCCGTCTGATTTACGTGATATGTTTTCTCGCACCGGATTGAGTCATGTGGTAGCTATTTCTGGTTTACACATTGCGATTATTGTTTACATACTACAGTCGTTTTTATATTTATTAGGCTTGTCACGTCAACAAGTATTTTTTGGCATTGTTATTATTTTGTTAAGCTATTTATTTTTATTGGGTTTTCCATCTTCGGCTGTGCGAGCTAGCTTGATGGTTAGTTTTGTAATGCTTGGTCCATTTTTAGGTCGCCCGACGACTTCTATAAATAGTTTATTATTAGCAGCTGTTATTTTAGTTAGTTTTAATCCATTGGTAATTGTTTATGACATTGGATTTCAATTATCTTTTTTAGCAGTTTTAGGATTATTATGGTATGTCAATTGGTGGCAGAGGATTTTAAAGTTTATTCCCAATGTTTTTAAAATACGAGAAATGATTTCCGTTACTCTATCTGCTCAAATGTTTACTTGGCCATTGATAGTTTATTATTTTCATATTTTATCTATTATCTCACCGATAGCAAATATTTTTATTTTGCCTTTATTACCAGCAGTTTTGATTTTAAGTTTATTGTTATCTTTATTTGGTTTTCTTCCATTTTTAGCTCAACTTATTGCTTGGCCTTTATTTATTTTATTAAAAATAATTGTTGTCGCTACAACGTACCTTGCACAAATTCCTTTTAGCTTTGTAAAGTTAGAAAATTTTTCTTTGATATATTTATTAAGCGCTTTATTATTTATGTTTATATTAAGCTTTATTTTAAAACCATATGTCAAAAATAATTAAAATAAGTTTAGTAATTTTTCTTATAATTATTATTTTATTATTTAGCTTATATAATAAAAATTATTTGCAATTACATTTTTTAGATGTAGGACAAGGTGATGCCATTTTAATCCGTACGCCGCAAGGACAAAATATTTTGATTGATGGCGGAGCAGATAATTTATTACTTCATCGTTTAGGGGAAAGTATGCCGTGGTGGGATGGTACGATAGATTATTTAGTTATTAGTCATTATCATGCCGATCACATGATGGGTTTGATGGAATTGTTAAATAAGTATAAAGTAAAAAATATTTTAGTGACTGCTCATCAGCCTGATGATTTTTTATTTTCAGTTTGGCAAAAGTCTTTAGAGAAATACAGTTTACAAGCAACGATAGTTTTTGCGGGTGATAGTTGGCAACTAGCAGAGGATTTATCGATGCAAGTAATATCTGCTGACAGCCAGCATGAAGACTATAATGATAATTCCTTGGTATTGAAATTAAAGTATAAAAATATTTCAGTTTTACTAACTGGTGATTTACCATCGGTTGAAGAAGTGGGCCTATTGCATAATGGTTTTGATTTATCGTCTGAGATATTAAAAGTAGCCCATCATGGTAGTAAATATTCATCTTCATTAGAGTTTTTGCAGGCCGTTAGACCAAAACTATGTATTATTCAATCTGGAATTAATAATAAGTTTAACCATCCACATCCAGAAACATTAGAACGTCTTAGTCAGGTGGATTGTCAGGTTTTACGTAATGATTTAGAAGGAATAATTACTATTTTGAGTGATGGCCAAACTTGGTGGTCAGTCTGATAGGACGCTTGATTTTTAAACATTTTTGCTTTATAATAAAGTCAATATTTAATATTTGATAAATATATGGAAGATAAAAAAATAAAAGTGCTTCTTATTGAAGATGAAGAAATGTTGGCTAATATGTATGAAGTCAAATTTCAAAATGAAGGTTTTGAAGTTATCAAGGCTTTGGATGGTGCTACTGGCCTAGATCTAAGTAAAACTACAAATCCAGATTTTGTTTTATTAGACGTTATTATGCCCAAGATGGATGGTTTTTCAGTCTTAAAAGCTATTCGTGAGGATGAAAAAACAAAAAACTTGCCAGTAATGTTATTGACCAATTTAGGTCAAGATGAAGATATTCAAAAAGGTAAAGAATTAGGTGCAGTTGGCTATTTAGTAAAAGCTAATGTCACGCCAGCGGATGTAGTAGAATCTGTTAGAAAAGAATTAGAAAAATTAAAGAAGGCTTAATTTTATTTTAGGTTTCTTCTTTGTTTATTTTTTGACAATATGTTATTTATAAGCTAGCTTTTATCCAAGCTAGTTTATAATTTTAAATTATTTTAATAAAAGAAAAAGCTATGTCACAAACATTAGAAAAAAGTCTTGTCTTATTAAAACCCGATGCAATTGACAGGGGATTAATTGGTGAAATTATTACTCGTTTTGAGAGAACAGGATTAAAAATTGCCGGACTTAAACTTCTTTGGTCTGACAAAGATACAGCCTTAAAACATTATACCGAAGATTTAGCTGAACGTCGTGGTCAACATGTACGTGATTTAATGATTGAGATGATCACTTCTGGTCCGATTGTTGCTATCGTTGTTGAAGGCGTAGAAGCTGTAGAAGTTGTTAGAAAGATGGTTGGAGAGACAGAACCAAAGTCAGCTGCTCCTGGTACTATTCGAGGAGATTATGCGCATTTATCTTTTAAATATGCAGATGCTCAAAAAGTAGGTGTCTTTAATTTAATTCATGCTTCAGCCAATGTAGAGGAAGCAGAGGTAGAAATAAAAACTTGGTTTCAAGATTTTGAATTACAAGATTATAAACCAGATTACACTAAGCACACCATTGTTGAAAAGAAATAATCTAGTATTCACTAGATAGATTATAAAAATTCCATGATTATTTGTGGGATTTTTTTTGGAAAAATAGTTTTTATTTAAGATTAGCCATTTTTTTATTAATGTTTGTTCAATAATTTTGAATATGCTATATTTAAAGTAGTTCCTTTATTTGAATGATCAAAAACTCTACAATATCGCTAGCTAAGGGATTCCTATATTGCTTGAGGCCGTGGTTTTAAGTTGCGGAGACCCACCTGTTTTGCAGGGGTTAGCATTGTTCAAAAAGAAGGAACTAATTATCGCCGTCTGCTAAATCGTTTTGTCGAGCAAGTGGAGGTCTCATTTTGAGATAGACATTGTAGTCTATATTTTGAGGCAAAACGATTACTCTGGATGGCTAAATAATGTCATCTAGCTGGTGGCGTTTTTTGTTTTTTATAAATTTATTATGTTTATTAAAAAAAATAGTTTTTAAATTTAAATTTATGCAAAAAGAGATTTTTAAAAAATTTATGTCAGACAAGCAAGTCGTAGCCGTAACTTGTAATCAATGGGGAGATACCGGCAAAGGTAAATTAGTAGACTTATTGTCTAATTGGGCAGATGTCATTATCCGTGGCACAGGAGGCGCTAACGCTGGACACACGATAGTTGTAGATGGTCAACAAAATATTTTTCATCTTATTCCATCTGGTATTCTGCATGATCAGAATAATAAAATAAATGTTTTAGGTCGAGGAGTAGCCTTTGACCCTCGAGTGTTAATAGAAGAGCTAGATGTTTTAGTACAGGCTGGTCTTAGTATAAATAATTTAAAGATTTCTCATCAGGCACCATTGATCTTACCTTATCATTTATTAGTAGATCGAATTAGTGATAAGCAACAAAAGATTGGCACTACTGGTCGAGGTATTGGTCCTTTGTATACAGATTTTACGGCTCGTCATTCTTTGTTTGTTAATGATATTTTTAACAAAGAAGTTTTTAGAGAAAAATTAACAGCTTTTTTACAATTAAAACAGTCAATTTTAAATAAACTAGACAAAGAACAAGCCAAGGAAGTGTTAAATCATCCACATTTAGAAAATGGTATTTATTTTGATCGGGAAAATATTTTAAATATTGAGGCTATAGTAGAAAAATATACTGGTCAATACGCTGATCGTTTGCGTGATTATATTGTTGACCTGGAAGAATTTACTACAAAAGCCAAACAAGATGATAAGCATATTTTATTAGAAGGAGCGCAAGGTTTATTATTAAGCATTGATTATGGCACGACTAAGTTTCAGACCTCTTCTGATTGTGCTATTGCCGGACTCGCCAAAGGATGTGGTTTACGAGAAAGCGAAGTGGATTATGTTTTCGGCATCACTAAAGCTTTTTATATGACTAGAGTTGGCAATGGACCCTTTCCAACTGAATTGGGTGGCCAAAAAAGTGAATTATATTGTGCCAGTGGAAATACTAAAGATGAAGAGTTATCTCAATACAGTGGACAAGTCGACAAGCTTTTGGTTTCAACTGATGAATTTGAGCAAGGTGTTGGTATGCGATTGTTAGGAAATGAGTATGGAGCTACTACTGGACGCACTAGACGTGCTGGTTGGTTAGATTTAGTAGCCTTAAAATATGCTATGCAATTTAATGGATCACATTTGACTTTAACTAAAGTAGATGTTTTATCTAAATTAGCTAAAATCAAATTGGCAGTAAAATATAAGTATACTGGAGAGGATATATTTTATGCGGGTAAAAAAATAACCAAAGGAGATGAACTTGATTTTTTTCCTCGTTTTTCAGAAATACTTTATCATTGTCAACCTATTTACCGAGAGTTTGACGGTTGGCAAGAAGATATTAGCAAGATCGAAGATTATAATAATTTGCCGATACAAGTTAAAGAGATCGTTGATTTTATTGAAGATTACACTAATGGTAAAATAGATGTGGTATCTGTTGGGCCAGATAGAGGACAGACTATTTTTAAAATTTAGCAATAAAAAAATCACCTCTTCGGATATCTGAAGAGGTGATTTAATATGTAATTTAAGCTTGAGCTTGTTTTTTATTGATATCTTTTATACAAGAAGTACAAACGGTTATACGTTTACCGTCTATTTTTTTGCTTTGTAGATTTATACCCATGGTTCGCTTACTAGCGATATTTGAGTGACTACGAGAATTTCCTGTTACTGCTCTCCGATCGCAGATTTCACATACTTTAGCCATAGTTTTGCTTTTTGCTAGAATTAAGTTATAATGACGTTTAAGCAATCTAACATAAATATTAAATTTTGTAAAGAATGTTATTAAGTGTTTTATTTGAGAATCCAATGATGTTTTTTGTGGTAATCGCTGGTATTGTGTATGCCTTGACTATCCATGAATTTGCTCATGCTGCAGTCGCTACTGCCTTGGGGGATAGTACAGCTAAATTTAGCGGACGTTTGTCTTTAAATCCCCTGGTTCATTTAGATATGTTTGGCACAATGATGCTTCTATTAGCTGGATTTGGTTGGGGTAAGCCTGTGCCGGTTAATATTTTTAATCTTAAATATAAACGTTGGGGTGAATCATTAGTTGCTTTAGCTGGGCCAATGGCTAATTTTGTGAGTGCAATTTTGTTTATTTTGCTTTTTAAATTAGCGATTCTTTTTTTTCCAGCTGAAAATATGATATTCAGCTTTTTATTTTATATGATATTGATTAATCTTGTTCTGGGAGTTTTTAATTTAATACCATTACCACCATTAGATGGTTCAAGGATATTATTTGCTACCTTACCATCACGTTTTGATGATTTTAAACATAGATTCGCTGTTAATGGCCCATGGATATTAATATTATTGTTAATTGCTGATAGTTTTTTAGATGTTAACATTTTTGGACGTATTTTTGGTTTCTTTATTGACATGATTTATTTTTTTATATAAACTATAAAAGTATTTTGTTCTTCGTAACAATGTTATGAAAAGTGTTTGCAAGACAGTGAACGTGTTGTGTTAGGGTAATCGGCTATCGTAACGAAAAAAAGACTCCTAGGTGATTTGCCTAGAACAGAGCTCTGTCTGGCGCTTGTTGGACTTTCGAACGATATTTCTTCTCAATCCGAAGTCGATAAACCAAGCTCTACGTCAACGTTCGCATGGCCTCAGTCCGACTTTTAGTTGGTCTGAGGCTCTTTTTTTATTTTTAACTCTCTTTGTGATTGACCCCGTGAGGTAGTAAAACATCTAACGGGGTTGACTTTCATATTTTTTTATGCTATTTTATTGAGGACTTTTAGAGCATATTATTTGCTTTAAATTTAATTTTTTATAATAAAACTTTAGTATTTATGCCTACAGTCAACCAATTGTTAAAGAAACCCAGAAAGACTGCTCGTAAGAAAGCTAAAACACCAGCTTTGCGAGTAACCTTAAACAGTTTAAAACGTACCAAAAAAGAGCATCACGATGGAGCTCCTTTTAAGCGTGGTGTATGTTTGAAGGTAACTACCGTTACTCCTAAAAAACCTAATTCGGCTTTACGTAAAATTGCTAGGGTTAGACTTTCAAATGGTATGGAGGTTACTGCTTATATTCCTGGTGAAGGACACAATTTACAAGAACATAGCATTGTGTTAGTTCGCGGTGGTCGTGTTAGAGATTTACCTGGTGTTCGTTATCATGTTGTTCGTGGTGTATATGACACGCAAGGTGTTGAAGGTCGCAAACAAGGACGTTCATTGTATGGTACTAAGAAAGAAAAGAAATAAAGAAATTAAAATATGAGAGGAAAACAAGCACCAAAAAGAAATATCAAACCAGATCCTAAATTTAATAGGGTTGATATTGCTAAATTGATAAACAAAATTATGCTCGGCGGAAAAAAGACTATTGCTCAAGGCATAGTTTATGATGCTTTTGCATATATTTCTGAAAAAGCTAAAAAAGATCCATTAGAGACTTATGATATTGCGATGCGTAATATTTCTCCAAATTTGGAAGTAAAAGGTAAACGTATTGGTGGTGCAAACTACCAGGTGCCGATTGTAGTAATTGGAGAAAGAAAACTTACCTTAGCTCATCGCTGGCTATTAGCAGCAACTCGGGCTCGTAAAGGTTCTGCTATGTTTAAACGTTTAGGAGAAGAGTTAATCGCAGCTGCAGAAGGTGAAGGCGCAGCTATGAAGAAACGTGAAGATGTACAAAGAATGGCTGAAGCCAATAAGGCTTTTGCTCACTTTGCTTAAGACTAAAATTATTTTAATGCTGAACTGCTAGTATCAGGCTCAGCATTTTATTTTTTAAAAATAGACAATAGAAAAAATATTATGCCTAGAAAACATCCATTAGAAAAAGTAAGAAACATCGGTATTATTGCTCATATTGACGCAGGTAAAACTACTGTTACTGAGCGTATTTTGTTTTATACTGGTAAAAAACATAAAATTGGTGAAGTTCATGATGGTGCTGCTGAAATGGATTGGATGGAGCAAGAACAAGAACGTGGTATTACCATTACTTCTGCTGCTACTACTTGTTTTTGGCCGATTACTGATTGGGCTGGTGGCGGTGAAGCTAACATTAATATTATCGATACCCCGGGTCACGTAGATTTTACTGTAGAAGTAGAACGTTCTCTACGTGTTTTAGATGGCGGTGTGATTGTATTTGATGGTGTAGCTGGCGTAGAACCACAGTCAGAAACTGTTTGGCGTCAAGCAGATAAATATCATGTGCCTCGTATTGCATTTGTTAATAAAATGGATAGAATGGGCGCTGATTTCTATTTTGATATGGATACTATTCATGAGCGCTTGACTAAAGATGCTCATCCAATGCAATTACCAATTGGTGCAGCTGAAACTTTTAAGGGTATTATAAACTTATTAGAAAGAGAAGCTTGGTTTTATTTAGATGAAGACGGTAAAGAATTTGAAAAACAAGATATTCCTGAGGATATGAAAGATAAAGTAGAGGAGTATCGGGCCAAGATGATTGAGGCAATTGTAGAACATGATGAAGCTTTAATGGAAACATACTTAGGTGGTGAAGAACCAGCCTTAGATGATTTAAAGAAGGTATTGCGTAAGGCAGTTGCAAATAATAAGATTGTACCAGTTTTTTGTGGTTCAGCTTTAAAAAATAAAGGAATTCAATTTCTATTAGATGCTATTACAGCTTATTTACCATCTCCTCTAGATGTTCCTGCTATGGAAGGAACTGATCCTCGTGATGAAGAAAAAAAGATTACTATTAAACCAGAAGATGATGCTCCTGTTACGGCCTTAGCTTTTAAAGTAGCCACTGATCCTTTTGTTGGTAGACTGACTTTTGTTCGTCTTTATGCTGGCACTTTGAAATCTGGTTCTTATGTGGTTAATGTTAATAATGGTAAAAAAGAACGTATTGGTCGCATTGTTCGGATGCATGCAAATTCTCGTGAAGAAGTTGATGAAGTATATGCTGGTGATATTGTAGCGGTTGTTGGCTTAAAGGAAACCACAACTGGTCAAACTCTAGCTGCAGCTGGTCAAGAAGTTATTTTGGAAAGTATGGATTTTCCTGATCCAGTTATTTTTGTGGCTGTTGAGCCAAAAACTAAAGCTGACCAAGAAAAAATGGGCATGGCTTTAGCTAAATTATCTGAAGAAGATCCAACTTTTACAGTACGTACAGATGAAGAAACTAATCAGACTATTATTGGTGGAATGGGAGAGCTTCATTTAGATATTTTGGTTGATCGTATGAAACGTGAGTTTACTGTTGAGGCTAATGTTGGTGCTCCACAAGTAGCTTATCGAGAAACTATTACTAGAATTGCTGAAGGTGAAGGTAAATTTATTAAACAGTCTGGTGGACGTGGTCAATACGGACACTGTTGGTTAAAGATTGAACCAAGAGAAGCAGGCGCAGGTTTTGAATTTATCGAAAAGATTAAAGGTGGTACTATTCCAAAAGAATATATTCCAGCTATTGAAAAAGGTGTCAAAGAAACCATGGCCAACGGTATTATTGCTGGTTATGAGATTCAAGATGTAAGTGTTACTGTTTATGATGGTTCATTTCATGATGTTGACTCTTCAGAATCAGCTTTTAAGATGGCTGGTTCCATGGCTTTTAAATCTGCCTTTGGAGAGGCTGGTGGTGTCATTTTAGAGCCAATTATGGCTGTTGAAGCGGTTACCCCAGAACAATACATGGGTGATGTTATTGGTGACTTGAATTCAAAACGTGGTCAAGTTAATGAAATGGTAGATCGGGCTGGAGCTAAAGTTATTCATGCTGATGTGCCTTTGTCTGAGATGTTTGGTTATGCCACTGCTTTGCGTAGTATGACTCAGGGTCGTGCTAGTTATAGTATGGAATTCAAACATTATGCAGAAGCACCAAAAAATGTAGTAGAAGAAATCAAAAAGAAAAACGCTTAAAATATATTTATTCTAAAAAGAAACCCCGTCACATGAATATGTGCGGGGTTTTATGGTTGCTCATGAAAATAGACAGTGATTGAGATTTTTTTGAAGTAGTGGTTATACTTTTCCATTCCAAGAATCAGTTTGTTAATTGCTGTTTCTTTGGACATTGGCGGTATGCTTATATGACCATTAGCTTCATTATTATTGTCATTCCAAATTTTTATAATTACAAACTCCAAAACATATAGCCACTCTGCCCTGGTTCTATCATGCCAAAAATCATCAATAACGTCTTGGGCAAATATCCATTTTGATCTGGAGTTTTCGCCTTTTATTAAGTCTGCGTATAGGCTGTCGTTTGTAAAAACATGAGTTATATAAAACAGGGGACGACCGCTATAACTAAAAGCAACTTCTATAGAGTCAATGTTGGTAGCTAAATTATTGAGTTGCGGTAAATCGTTGATGGTAAGTGTTTTTTGAGCAGCTGAAACATTCACAGCTAAACAAAAAAATAGCCACCAAGCTATTAGGTTGATTAGGATTTTCATGATTCCTCCTTTATTTGAAATTGTGATGAGCTGTTATCTTTATTTCATCATAGCTAAATTAATTTGTCAAAAAGAAAAGCCCTTTGAAATTATCGCAGGGCTTGTGAGAAGTTTTTTAGATGGTCTAATCGACGTACAAGTTCCAGGGTGCGAACGAAGATATCCGCAAATTATTTCCTTTAACATGGAACCAGATATCGAGGATGTCACCTGACTCCGCTCCGCTGAGCTCCAGCTTGAACTTATTGTTTGCCTTTTTTTGAAAGGACAGGAACATGTATATGCTGCCGGCCCTGAACTTATTTATGTAAGTTCCACCTTGGATGATGTCCAACCTATCTGATTCGGCCATGGCTGCTTCAAGTGTCAACAGCAATAACTGTAATTCGATCTTTGATGTGAAGTCACAATCGCCATCAACGGCATTTGCACCCCCGTCTTGCATTTGAGAAACTCGATCTTCGAGTGTCAAAGAACAATCGAAGATATCGTTCATTGACGCCTCATTAGCAGAGGAGACAAACGATATGACAAGTACCAGAAGTGCAGTTAATAGATTCTTCATTTTTCAACCTTTTCTTTTGTTTTTTGTCTGTATGTGAAAATAACGATGATATACTATAATAGCATATTTTGACTATTTTGTCAAGATTCAGGCTATTTTTCTTGACAAAAGCCCATATTTTATATAAGATTTGACTACTTTAAAAGGATTATTTGTCCTGTAGATTTAGCTTTATAGGGTAAAAATCTATTAATTCATTAAATTTTGGGATATGTACCAAAAATTAGACAAAGTTTTGAAATTAGTGGCTAAAACTGGCGATAAAATCATCGTAGTTTCAGAAAATCATGATCCTTATGTGGTTATGAGTTTAACTGATTATGATCGTTTATTAACTGGTTCTTCAGCTGTTAATGAGCTTAATGAAGAACAATTATTAGGTAAATTAAATCGAGATATCTCGGTTTGGAAATCAGCTCAAGAAGTTTCAGATATGCCTGAAAATACTGACAGTGAGTACGATTTAGAGCAATTCCAAGTGCCTGATAAGACAGATCCTTCAGCTAACGCTCAGGATGACAAAGAAGAGGACAAAGCATCCGTGGATACTAGTAGCGCAGAAGAAGAGGATAAGTATTATATTGAGCCAATAGATTAATTGCATAGTATTTCGGCTAATATTAGCTAGAATAATGCTTTATAAGCAGTTATTCTTTATGGTCTTGCCAAAATCAAAAAACCGTGCTATAATCTTTTTGTTTTAATAAACTTTTATAAACACATTAATTAATAAATTTAAGGTAGCTGGATTACAAAGCTCTGTATTTTTATAAGGGCGCTATCAAAAGGAGAAGTATAAAAATGGCAGAAGTTTTTAACAGAGAAAAACCACATGTAAACGTAGGTACTATTGGTCATGTTGATCATGGCAAAACTACTTTGACAGCCGCTATACTAAGCGTATTAGCAGCAGCAGGTGGTGTAGCTCAAGACAAAGGTGTAGATCAAATCGATAACGCACCAGAAGAAAAAGAGCGTGGTATTACTATTGCTACAGCTCATGTTGAGTATGAAAGTGAAAAACGTCACTATGCTCATGTTGACTGTCCAGGTCATGCTGATTATGTAAAAAACATGATCACTGGTGCCGCTCAAATGGATG
>JABIAL010000024.1 GCA_018653315.1 bacterium | reverse complement strand
GTCTGTTTGGGAGTGATACCATTTTATATCGAAAGGAACATGGAGATGAAAAACATGTTTATGTAGATATGGATAATGTTTTGGTTGATTTTCAATAAGGGATACCTTTATTCAAATAAGATCAACCCACCTGACATTACTTTGGAATAATTATTTATAGTTAAAAAAGATAAGGAGGCTAAAAATGTCTGTGCTCAGTAACGGTAAATGCAGCAATGCAAATCAACAAGTGATAAAAAAAATTAAACTCAGAAATAAAGCAAACAAGATAATAGAGAAATATCACAAAGACCAATTTAGAAAAGATGGAGAAAAATTTGTAAACCACCCAATAAGAGTAAGTAAAATAATTTTTTCCTGTGACAAAAATCATCCACCTTTAGAAATAACTTATCTTGCTGGCTTGCTTCATGATACTATTGAAGATACGGAATATACGAAGCAAGCACTCTTAGCTGATTTTGGAGAAGATGTTCATAAAATTGTAATGGAGTGTACTGAGGACAAATCAAAAGCATGGTTGGAAAGAAAAAAATTCTCGAACAAAGAATATTTTTACATTCACACTTTTTAAAATTTAGAGTGCTGGGCGGAGAATATCATACTTACGACTCTGAATTACCCAAAGAGCTAAAAGACTTCTTAAAAACTATAAAATAATATGAACCCTATAATTACAATTTCCGGAACACCCGGTAGTGGTAAAAGCACTATCGGTAAAGCTTTGACTAAAAAATACCAGGGCAAACGTGTTTATGTTGGCGCAATAATGAGACAAATAGCCAAGGACAAATCTATGACCATGGTAGAATTACAGAAAGAAATGACCGATGATCCCAAAATTGATATTGAAGTTGATAAAAAAGCTGCGCAAGATGCCCGTAAATTAGCTAAAAACTCTATAGTAATAGTTGAGGGTCGTACTCAATTTCATCTTATCCCCGAATCTATCAAGCTGTTTATTAAAGTAGACGTAACAGAGGGTGCCAAAAGAATTTGGTTATCCATGCAACAAGAAGAGAATAGACAAAAAAGAAATGAGGCTAATGTTAATTCCTTAGAAGAGTTGGTAGAAAAAACAAAACAAAGAAAAGCTAACAACATCGCCCGCTATACCAAGTATTATAACCTAGATCACACCGATGAATCTCACTATGACTTTGTCTTAGATACCACCGACATAAATGCTGAACAAGCTACCCAAAAAGTAATGGATTTTATAGATAATAAGCTCAAATAATACTATTGACAAAAGTCCAATTTTAGACTACAATAGATTCGTCGTTATTTATGATAATGACTTTTTTTATAAGCAACTAAGTAATCAGAGATATGTCTGAAGAAAAAAAGACTACAACTAAAACCGATAAAAAAACCGTTGAAATCAAACCTGGCATGACTGTTAAGGTACACGAAAAAATTCGTGAGAAGAATTCTAAAGGTGAAGAAAAAGAAAGAATTCAGATTTTTGAAGGTATGGTTTTAGCACATAAACATAATAAAGAGGCTGGTGCTACCATTACTGTACGTAAGGTTTCTGGTGGTATTGGTGTAGAAAAAATATTCCCCCTCAATTCACCTATAATTACTAAGATAGAACCCCTAAAACAAGCAGAGGTAAGACGTGCTAAACTGGGCTATCTGCGTACTAGCAAGAAAAGACTTAGAGAAACTAAGTTATCATAAGCGGGTGTGGTGGAATTGGTAGACACGCAAGGTTGAGGGCCTTGTCCTGAATTTATCGGGGTGGAGGTTCAAATCCTCTCACCCGCACCATCTGTTTTGGGCCCATAGCTCAGTTGGCTAGAGCGCCTCGTTTGCACCGAGGAGGTCGCAGGTTCGACTCCTGTTGGGTCCACCACTCGACTCACTCCGTTCGCTCGTGGCTTTCAGCCACTACAGTAAATGGTATGTGTTGAAAATAATATAATCTAATATCAGGGCGCTTAGCTCAGCTGGCTAGAGCATCTCGTTTACACCGAGAGGGTCAGGGGTTCGAGTCCCTTAGCGCCCACCATTCAAAATAAAAAATGAACTTAAGGGTTCATCTTTTTTTATTTATAAAAAATAGCCCAAAAAATCAATCCCTTCCTTCTTTAAAATCAATCTAATTTACCTGTTTTATTTAACACTAAGTTTTGTAAATCATAAGTATTAGCGTGTTTTAAAACGCCAAAATATGAAGGCAGGTTTTTGTTATTAACTCTTTTTAGTATTCTATTCTTTGTCTTAGTTCTTAAGACTCTATAATGAGGAAAATTAATCATGCCCAAATAATCTACGCCTGAAGCCAGCGTACTTAAAGATATTTTCTTAGGATGAATAGTGAGTTGAAGTTTTTGACCAAGATAATTTTTAATTTTTGGAATAAGCTTTAATAATTCTTGCCTGTCTTGAGAGAAAAAAACAAAATCATCTGCATAGCGAATATAATATTTTTGTTTAAGCTTATGTTTTACATATTGATCAAATTCATTCATGTAAATATTAACGAACAACTGAGAAGTTAAATTACCTAAAGGTAAGCCTTTGTTTTTACTTACTTCAAAACTGTCTATCACTCTATTTAATAACCAAATAATATTTTGATCCGAAATGTGTTGTTTTAAAATATCTTTTAGCACCTTATGATCAATGTTGGCAAAAAACTTTTTAATATCACACTTCAAAATATAACAAGTCTTAGTGTTATTTTGACTTACTTTTAAAGCCATACTTCTAAATCTATTTACTGCTTTATGTGTGCCTTTGTTATCTCTACAAGAATAAGAGTCTGGAGTAAAAGTTTGATCAAAAAAAGGATATAGTTTTCTGTAAATAGCATGATGTAATAATCTATCTCGCACGCTGGCTTTATGAATATTACGAGGTTTTGGATCTGAAATATTAAAAGCTTGGTAGCCTGAATGTTGATAAGTAAAATTGGCAAGGTCTTGATGAAGATGTATAATATTATCTATTAAATGTCTGGAGAATAATATTACATCTTTTTTATTCTTCTTACCTTTAATAAACTCACTCCAAGCTAAAAGTAAATTATCTAATGAAATAATATCTAAATAAGTATGAATCAATTGAATTTTCATAACAATACACAAAAATCTACCTTTAATCCTGCCCCCCCCCCGAGGAATTTTGCCAGTGTTAAATAAAACTAAAAATGTTTACTTGCTTTGGTATGGTTATTACCAAAGTTTAACTAAAACACATAGATATACCTTGGGACAAAAAATAGACAGCCTATTTTTAGAACTAATTGAAAATATTACTATTGCGACTTTCCTAAAAAAGGAAGAAAAATTGCCCAATATTCAAAAAGCGATTCAAAAATTAGACACTCTAAATATAATGCTATTAATCTTGTGGGAAACAAAATCTTTAGACAATAAAAAATATCTAAATTTATCTCTAGCTTTAAACGAAATTGGCAAAATGCTTGGTGGCTGGCATGGTCAATTACTAAAACAAAAACTCCCCTGAAATTGGAGAGAAAATGAAAATAGTTGCGAAACGACGAAAGCAAAACCGTTCTCACGATTCCACCTGTTGTCAGGATTGTCATAGTAGGTATTCAACCAACGACCATCGTCATTGCGGTTCGCGTTCAGCAGGTTGAGATCATCATCAGAAATTGCGTCAAGCGTCATCTATCTCACCACTCATTGAATTCTCTTTGAGTTGTATTTTATTTGGCATATTAAATGCACAAACGCCTCACACCAAGTCTTTTCATTTTTTAAGTTTTCATAAATTACTCTATCGCCGTCCTTGGACTGACAATACTCTCAATTTACAAATACTAATTTTGGTAGCAAGCAATCTTAATCGCTTACATATTTACCAAAGCCTAAATTATTATATCATAAAAAAAGAAGTCCTGCATCTCTCATATGATATGAAAAACACAGGACTTGAGTTGTGAAGGTCCAAGGACTAAGATCTAAGCACTGAAAGCACAAAGAGCTTTAGCTCTCAGAACTGACTTGCGAAACGACGAAAGCAAAACCGTCCTCACGACCCCACCCGCCGACAGGATTGCCATAGTCGGCATTCAACCAACGACCACCGTGATCGCGGTTCGCGTTCAGCAGGTAGAGATCACCATCAGAATCCTTAATGGGCTCGTGCATGGTGATGATCCAGATCAGCCCCATAGCCTTGATCTCCTCGTCCGAAAAATTTTCACGAATTAGGCAGGCGACTTCGGCGTTCGGCTTACTGAAATTGCGCTCACTGGTATAGGCACGAATTTTCTTGGTGACACGATCCTTGTCCGAAAAAATCATCCCCTTCAAAATTGCAATCTGGCAAATGACACCAGAAGTCGGCTGGAAATCAGACGAGCAGAGTAGCTGCTTAACGTAATTGCTGATATGAAAATCGTTCTTTTCCAGACGAGTGATCCATTCAGAACCAGTGGTGCCGTCAGATGTAACGGTGAGATAGATAACGCCGTCACGTTCTTCCCAGCGCCGAACGGGTTCGGAAACCACCAGCTCGCCACGCAAGTAACGATCAGGTGCATCCTGGCCATTACCCTGCTGCTGAAGCAGTTTAACTATGGCGTTCAACTGACCAGCTGTGTAGTTGGCGGAAGCAAATGTCTTACTCATGATATTCTCCTTTTGCACTTACTTGTGCAATTTTTTCTTCCTCTAATCCGAGGTGGAGCTAAGGCCATATTGGTCATAGCCAGAAAATCTTAAGTATTTTAAGAGCTTTTGGCTATGACCTAAAATTTTGCAAGTATTTAAAAGAACTTTAATTAATATAAAAGTATAGCATATATTAGATATTCTGTCAAGGCACAAAACAACCTCGCAGGTTAACCTGCGAGGTTAAAAACAATTTTAGCTAAGATTAGCTATTTTGCTATAATTTAACTCAAAAAATGTAAATCTGTGACTAAACTCTGTTGCCAATGTTCATTGATAGCAGCTATAAAAACTTCTTTATCTTCAGTCAATCTAGCTAAAACTTCATCAGATAAAACAGCAATGGTTAATATTTTATTTTTAAAATAAATTACTTGAGCTTTATTTTCAGCTTGATCGCCAAGCATCTGCAATAACAGTTTATTAGCATGTTCAATAACCAAAGAATCTTTAGCTTGTCGCCAAGTGTGGCTTTGGTAGGTCTTTTGTTTGGCTAAATTTTTGAAACTATTCCAAGACATATTAATTCTTTTTAGCGAATGGACAAATTTTATTAAAATCACAAGTGCCACACATAAATCCAGGCGTAGCGGTAAAATCTCCTGTCAAAATTTTAGCTATTGTATCTAAAATCCATTTCTTAGTTTTATCTAATTCTTTATCAGTGCCAACAAAAGAAACTGACGTATTATTTGTTAGATAATACAAACTATATGATCGCAGCCGTAGGAGATAGTGCTGGTGGATCAGTAAGTTGTGCAGCACTTGGTGTTCCTATTACTAAAGTAGATATAGATAGCGGAGTTACTTTAGTGCCAGATTATCTAGCTACTATGCCAGTAGACCCTACTGAGACTGCTCCATATACAAATGGAACTGGTTATTATTTCTCTAAACAAGGTAATACTATTGTAGATATTCAGCCCTGCACTGTCTACACAGCTAGTAGCTCCGAAAGTGAAAGTAGCGTTATCAGTAGCATCTCTTTTGATGGAAGTGCTGGAACAGTAGACACTTTAACCATATCATCTGTAGATACAGATACTGTAGATGCTACACATGTCATTATGGGATATGAAAAATATTCTAAACTATTAACGATTAGTGGAGATCTGGTCACAGCAAATTCTAGAAGTACAGTAACCTCGGCTAATGACGAAATCCAGATTGAATACTTATCTGCTGATAAAGTAGTGGCCGCTGTTAATGATACCGTTGGTCCTAATACTGTTACTGATATCGGTGACATCTCTGCTAATCCTACGACTTGGGCTGGAGATCAAGATATGAACGCTGCTTTACCAAGGTATAT
>JABIAL010000023.1 GCA_018653315.1 bacterium | reverse complement strand
TTTCTATACTCGGGACACTGATTATGATGACCCGAGTGATCCAGGTGAGAACAATGGCGATGGTGCTCTAGCAGCTGCCATAGCCGATACTCTCAAAACCATGTTGCCGCCAGGCATTGGTATCACTGAAATGCTACATTCTGACTACCCAGTTACTTCAGAAAGGAACGATCGGGCAGCCTACTTGTGGCAAGGTTATACCTATGAAGTTCTAGTGATGGTTTCGCCAATGTCCAATCGGTCACGACCGGCTGACAACTTTGTTCAAACAGATCCTAGTAACCCCTGGACCATGGACATGATTCACCCTGATGGTAATCATGCTCCCCTGGTCATTGCAGGAAGTTGCGATGGAGCTGATTGGGCTCGTACCGAAAAGCCTACTTGGGGCATGCCTATCTGTGAAAGGTTCTTAGAACCTAGTCATGGAGCAATTGCTTGGGTCGCTCCGACTATTGGTACTTGGCAAACGCCAAACCAAATCGTCATGACTTACTTTTGGGAAGAGATCTGGAATGATCCAGAACGTTCTTTGGCAGAAAGTTTCATGGTAGCCGACCAGCGTATCAGTGTGGATTATGCTGATGCACCGGACGTTCTCCAAGTCCTGGAAAGCTACCAATTCTTGGGTAGTGCTCTGACTCGTCTGAATCATGTTCAGATTCCCACTCCGGTGGACGACGGGCAAGCACCGACTCATCATGCTCTAGAACAATGCTTTCCAAATCCTTTCAATCCCTCAACTCAGATCAACTTCTCAGTCGCAAATGCGACTGGTGTCCAGCTGACTATCTACGATAGTACTGGACGTTTGGTCAAGATCTTGATCAACAAACCAATGCAGTCTGGTCACCATTCGATTGAATGGCATGGCAAGATTGATGGTGGACAACGTGCCGCTTCTGGCGTGTATTTCTACCGCTTGGTAGTCAATGATCAAGTCATGACCAAGAAGATGACACTTCTGAAATAGTCCACAAGCCAACAAGCTTTGGACCCATGAGTGGAGACGCCTTGTCTCCACTCACTAATCAAGAGCTTGTTATTTAATTAATTATGAATATACAAAACTATGAAGTATTTTATTTCTGGAATGCTTTTGGCTGTATTTGTAGTTAGCGGAGCTATTGGTCTTGTTTATCAAAACAAAGCCCAAGCTTATGTCAATCACGCTACTGTAGATTGCAGCTGGAGCGAAATCAAAGACTGCTACAATGGTGGTCAAAATCGCTGTTGCCCTGGTACCAAAGGTGATGGATAAAATTTAATTAATTTATTATTAATAAATAATATTATGAAGTATTTTTTAAGTGGAATGTTTTTGGCTCTATTTGTAGCTGGAGGTGCCTTTGGTATCTTTACAACTCAAGTAAAAGCTTCATCCATTCCTGAAGAAACAAGACCATGTACTTGGAGTGAAATCAAAGATTGTTATAGTGGTGGACACAATCAATGTTGCCCA
This sequence comes from bacterium, assembly GCA_018653315.1. Taxonomy (GTDB): domain Bacteria; phylum Patescibacteriota; class Patescibacteriia; order UBA1558; family GWA2-36-10; genus JABIAL01. The sequence goes on along the minus strand of JABIAL010000023.1, from coordinate 1,541 downwards.
GATACAAAGGGTGATGGATAATTAATTAACAAATAAATACTATGAAGTATTTTGTAAGCATTTTGCTTTTGGCTATGTTTTTTGGAACAATAGCTATATCAAGTGCACAAGCATCTGCACAACAAAGCAGCTGGAGTCAAGTAAAAAGCATTTACGGTGGCGAAGGTGGTAAATCTGACGGCTAAAAGTAAACAAAAAAAACCGCCTAAATAGGTGGTTTTTTTTGTTTCCTGCCTGCCGGCAGGCAGGGATATTATTGACAAATAACAAAATAAATAGTATTATATGGCAGTAATTTCCAATCGGAGATCGTCTAATGGTAGGACACCTGGTTTTGGTCCAGGCAATCGGGGTTCGATCCCCTGTCTCCGAGCCAAATCGAGATAAGTTATTTACGCACGAGACGCGTATAGATTATATATTAAAAAAACAGCCTCGTATGAGGCTGTTTTTTATTTTAATTTATAGCTACTTAGGTATCCCCCAAAGTCTTCTCTATTAAATTTCTTCTTAATGGTTATTCCAGTAGCAATAAATTTTTTATATTCCGGGATATCTTTATAATTTTTATCACTAAAACGTATATTATCAAATGAAAAACTCTTATTTTTATCAAAAGATAGTTCAGGAAATCTTAGCGTGCCTTTTTGATGTTTTGTAATTTTCAAAACATAAGCATCTTTACCAGTTGCATGTGAATTAATTTTTTTAATAAAAATTGTAAAATCATCTCCAGATTTATTCTGAAGAATCTTTTTTGCATCGATTATTTTATTTTTACTATAAATGTGTAATCTTGGAAAATGTAATTTGTCTGACCAAAAACCATCGTCAGTTCTATCAATGTTAATAATAGCCATTCCACCTACCTTTAATATTCTAGACATTTCTTCAATTGCTTTTATTTTATGGTCAAAAAAATGAAAAGCATTTGTTGAATAAATTATATCTACAGAATCACTTTTTATTGGAAGACGTTTACAAGCATTTGTATTGAATAATTTTGGAATAACTTTATTTTTGTATTTAATTTTGAATTCTTTTGCAATAAGTAAAGGATCTTTTAAAATTTCTACATATTTTATTTGATTAGAAAAGAAAGCTGATTGTTTGTTTGGTTTTTCGCTATAAAATATACCTTGCAATTGTAAATCTGGGTCACCATTTGAAAAGATGCTACTCAACTCCCATAAAGACCTTCCTACGCCACAGCCAATATCAAGTATAGATATTTGCTTATTTATTTTAATTTTTTTATTAATTTCTTTTTCCAAATTAAAATCCAAAATTGATTGCACCATTTTTAGTGGCCTACTTAAACTTCTATGCGTTTTTTTATTCATATAATTTATATTATTTCTTAATATTATAATATCATAAATTCAACATTAAAGTCTAACAAATTCAATTATATTTATTCAATTAAAAAAATGCTTTAAATCGATAATGCACGAAACCCTTTAAAATACTCTATTAAGATGCCTCCCAAAAGCCTTACAGGGCTTGATTCTAAAAAGTTCTAGCACGAGACGGCGAGCCAA
>JABIAL010000022.1 GCA_018653315.1 bacterium | reverse complement strand
TATTACCTCCTAAGTATAGATCATCTGCCATGGGATTTTGAACATATTCAAATGTTATGTTTCCATCTGGTGGATTATTTGGTGGGCCTTCCCATTGAGCAAATACTGTTGTTTGAGCTATTAGCAATAACATTGCCATAACAAAAACCGAGCCTAAAATAATCCAATTGTGTTTAGTAGTAAACATAATATTATATTTATTTTTATTAACTTTATTATACCATAAAATAAGCTACAAACAAAAAACACCCTACCATACAGCAAGGTGTTTTTAAAAAATAAATTTTATTTAGCTGAACAAAGTGAATCGGATTTTTCATTGACCATTGAAATCCACGACGTACCATCACAATAACACAAAACTTTATTCTTAGTAAAATTATAAACAATTCCATCACTACCAGCCTTACAAAGCGGCTCGCTAAGATCACCATCATCATTGAAATCAAAATAGCTGCCAGAACTAGCATTAAAGGAAATTACGGCTCCCGTCTTAGCAGCTAGCGTATTGGCAAATGTACCACCGCCATTCAAAGATGCGCTACCAGAAACAGTTAAGCCGGAACTCAAGGTAGCTGAAGTAGCAGAAAGTGAACTAGCAGCCACAACTGCCCCTAAACTAGTCACTCTAAATTTATCTATGCCATTACTCTGTAATCTCAAAAGATGAGCAGAATTACTAGTAAGAGAAGGAGCATTGCCATAAATTAGATTCTCAGTAGAAATCAAAGCGGTAGTAGGTTGTATCTGCATCATGCCATCTTGATAATAATCCCCCACTAAATGAAGCTTATAACCAGGATCAACACCGATACCAACATCACCACCCATGATAGCTAAAACATTGTTTTTGGTAATAAAATTAGAACTTCCTGTTAAATTAATACCAACCGAATTAGTACCAGTAACTCTCATATTAGAACCAAGAGCCAATGCATAATTACCAGACGCATCATTAGAATTTCCTAAAGCTACTGCATAATCACCACTAGCTATAGCATAATGGCCCAAAGCTACTGCATATAAGCCACTAGCCGTAGGATTCATGCCTAAAGCTATCGAGGCAAAACCACTAGCCGCTGCCTCACTGCCAACTGCTAAAGAACTACCACCAGATGCAGTGCTAGAAAATCCCAAAGCAACCGCTTCATTACCAGAGGCAGTAGAACTATCACCACCAGCCAATGAATAAACACCACTAGCTGTAGTATTATCACCTAAATATACAGATCCTTTAATGCCAACTGGCCCAGAAAAATAACCAGCCCAACCAGCATTGGCTACACCATAAACACCAACGCCACCTGCATTTTCAGAAAATCCAGCTACTGCATAACTAGAATAAGATCCGCTATTTGACAAGGTAGTAGCATGTAAACCGTAGGTATAAGCATTATTCTGAGTATTTTTACCTGCTGTGGCCATAATTGCTTGAACACCTTCCGATCCTATAACTGGAGGAGAAAGTATAGAGGAACTACTAATATCTATTTCACTATTAGTAGCTGTGACATCCATTGTAGAATTTACAGTCAAATCAGCTGTCTCGACACTGGCGCTAGTAACACTTCCAGATGTAGCTAAGCTACCCACTGTTGCTGCATTGCTTATTGTTGCTGTATTAGTCACAGAAAGATCATATATATTAATAAGATCATTATTATCTACATCTACATCACCATCTTCTATTACCAATGGAGTTTGCACTCCTGAGTTATCCCCTGGATCAGCAACTGGCGCTTGCCAAGCAGCCAAAGCAACTCTTTGTACTAAAACTACACTCAAAGTAGCTACAATGAGAATTAATAAACTAAAATACCAATTGACATTAACTTTATCTTTCATATGTTTTATATTAAATTTTCTAAAATTAAAAATATTAAATAAACAAATTTATTTTATTATACCATATTCTATTACCAGCTACAAACATGTATTGTATTTTTTTAATGAATTTAGTATAATTAACCTGTAATAAAATCTTACATTATAAAAATAGTCTGCCCTATGCAGAATAAATATACGCCGGTCATTCGACCCTGAAGGGTTTCAGACCCTGAACGGGAGGCGTAGTAAACAAATAAAAATATGTACAAAAAAATATTATTCACAACCTTGGCTGTAATAATAATCTTAACTGGAATCAGTGGCATTGTTGGCTATATCTGGCAACAAGAAGTAGAGCCCAATATTAGTTATGATGGACGATTAAAATTACCCACTATACCAGATCATTTAAATAATACGCGTCTTGACGGTATTCCACCTTTACCTAACATCCCTGAGCCAGCCGTGCTTAATAATTATGCTGGAACGATTATCGAATTAGCAGCAGATAAACTAGTATTATCCACCAATCGCGGTAATAAAACTGTCAGATTCAATGCTAGTACTATTTTTGAAAAAATATTTATACCAAGATTCCCCAGTCTACCACCATTACCTGGAGAACCAGCAAAACCAAAAATTGAAATACCTGACTCAGAAATTATATCCCTACAAGACTTACAATCTGGTCAAGATGCTGCCGTCTTCTCTTCTGACAACATAAGTGGTCAAAATGAATTTACAGCTGATAAAATCAGTTTAGTAATAAAGTTAGCTAATTAAATTACTCATAAAAAGTAAATAAAAAAAATATGAATCCATACTACATACTGATTGGCGTTATTGCTATTGTGCTTATCTGGTTTATTGCAGTGTATAATGGCTTAATCCGACTAAAAAATCGTACTCAAGAAGCTTGGTCCGACATTGATGTCCAACTAAAAAGACGTTATGACTTAATTCCAAATCTAATGGAAGCAGTCAAGGGCTATATGAAACATGAAGAAGGAGTTTTGACAAAAGTAACACAAGCTAGAGCTAATGCTATGTCGGCTACTGGCACAAAAGCAAAAGGCGAAGCTGAAAACATGCTTTCTGAAACTTTAAAAAGTTTATTTGCTGTCACAGAAAATTATCCAGACCTAAAAGCTTCTCAAAACTTTTTGCAATTACAAGATGAAATTTCTGACACCGAAAATAAAATTCAAGCCTCTCGCCGTTTCTACAATGGTCAAGTCAGAGACTTTAATACTAAAACTCAAGTCTTCCCAAATAATATGATTGTAAAAATATTAGGCTTCAAAGATTTTGAATTTTTTGCCCTAGACGATCCAAAAGAAAAAGAAAACGTTAAAGTAAAGTTCTAAATTATTTAACCGCCCTGAGCTTGTCGAAGGGCGGTTTTATGATTGACATAAAGCTCTAAATATTGTTATATTAAGGTGAAAATAACACAAATAAAATGTATAAAGAAATTTCTCAAAACAAAAGAAAAACCTGGGCTTTGATGCTTATTTTTATTATCGTCATAGCTGGCCTGGCCTGGGCTTGGAGTCAATATTCTGGTGGTAGCTCAATGATTGTAGCAGCCGCTGTTATCTTTGCTTCTTTGATGAGCTTAATTAGTTTTTTTGCCGGAGATAAAGTCGCTTTGACTCAATCTGGCGCGAAAGAAATCAAAAAAAAAGACAACCCCTATGTTTGGCGTTTAGTAGAAAATCTCAGTATTACCGCCGGTTTGCCAATGCCTAAAGTGTATATTATCGAGGATGCACATATGAACGCCTTCGCTACTGGTCGTGATCCTAAACATGCTTCCGTGGCTATGACTACTGGTATTATAAACAATCTAGAAAATGAAGAATTAGAAGGAGTAATTGCTCACGAATTATCTCATGTCAAAAATTATGATATTCGTTTAATGATGATCGTCATTGTTTGCATTGGCATAATCACTCTATTATCTGATTGGATGTTACGTAGTTTTATCTGGGGCGGCAGGGGTCGTAGTAGCAACAATAAGGGCAATGGAGCTATGATAATCGTTGGCTTAGTTTTAGCTATCCTCTCTCCCATCTTTGCTAGACTAATTCAATTAGCCGTATCTAGAAAAAGAGAATTTTTAGCCGATGCTTCCGGCGCATTATTGACTCGCTATCCTGAAGGACTAGCTAGAGCTTTAGAAAAAATCTCTCAACAGCAAGCTCCTCTACGTCGTGCTAACAAAGCTACTGCTCATTTATATTTTTCTAATCCCTTTTCAGACAAAAAAGTTAAAAAAATGTTTTCTACTCACCCACCAGCTGCTGATCGAATAAATGCTTTAAGAAACATGTAATATGGATCAAGATCTACAAAATATTTTAAATAAATTTACTTACCATTTCAAAAAAGTGCTAATTAATGCGCAAAATTTAAGTTTTGCCAAAAAACATGATGAAATTCAACCGATTGATTTATTAATATCTTTGGCTCAAATAAAAGGCGCACTCGGTTCTGAAGTTTTATTGAAAAAAAATATCCACAATATCTTATTAGCTGACCAAGCATTCAAATATACTACTAATATTAATAGTGATCCTCAATTACTACCTCAGCCTTCAGCTAGCTCACAAAAAATCATAGAAAAAGCTGTAGTGCTAGCTTTTAAGCATAAACATAAATATGTCGGCACAGAACATCTTTTGTGGGGAATTACTGAGAGCGACGATGAACAATTACAAATCATCTGGCAAAAAACTAAAACTACTACCAAACAAATCCAACAACATCTAAACCTAATCATAAAAAGCACCTCTAAATTTAATGACCTAACTACTGAAGAAGACACTGGGGAACGTGAGATGGAACAAATTTTGGATGATCATGGCAATAATAATTCTGTTGTCAATAATTTTGCTATTGAACTAACCAATAAAGAAGTGCAGGCTGACATTGATCCTGTTATTGGTCGTCAATTAGAAATAGATCGTTTAATTCAAATATTATCACGTCGTACCAAAAATAATCCGGTTTTATTAGGTGATGCTGGAGTTGGTAAAACGGCCATCATCGAAGGATTGGCTAAAAGAATTTTAGAAGGCCAAGTGCCAGATATTTTATTACACAAAAAAATATTAACCCTTGATTTACCTAGCCTATTAGCTGGTACTATGTATCGAGGTGAATTTGAAAATCGTTTAAAACAAATAATTGATGAAGTAAAAAACGATAAGAATACTATTATATTCATCGATGAATTACACAATATTATTGGTGCTGGTGCTACATCTGGATCACTTGATGCTGCTAATATTCTCAAACCAGCCTTAGCTCGCGGACATATTCGCTGTATTGGTGCCACTACTTTTGAAGAATACAAAAAACACATTGAAAGTGATAAGGCCTTAGAGAGACGTTTTCAGCCGATTATTATCGAAGAATCAAATTACCAAGACACTCAAGAAATTTTACAAGGCCTAAAAGAAAACTACGGAAAATTTCATCAAGTATCCATTACCGATCAAGCTATAAACGCAGCTATTGAATTGAGCATTAAATTTTTGCCGGACAAAAAATTACCTGACAAAGCTATCGATCTAATAGATGAAGCTGCCGCTAAATTTAAAGTAAAATATCATAAAACAAGCTTAAGCAAAGAAATCAGAACTACAGAAGAAGAAATGAATGCCTGCCAAGAAAATAAACGTTTGGCTATTTTGGATGAAAATTATTTGGAAGCTCTGAAATATAAAAACCAAGAAGAAAACTTAATAGAACAATTACTACTTTCGAAAGCTCAATATGATAAAAACAAGCACACTAAATTGGGTATAATAGAAGCTAAAAATATTCGGGAAGTAGTAGCAAAAATAACTGGCGTTCCTCTGTCTACTATTACTAGCAACGAAAGAAAAAGATTGACCAATCTAGAAAAACATCTATCTCAAAATATTTTTGGTCAAGATAAAAGCTTAATAGAAATTGCTCATACCATTCGTAAAAGCAAGACTGGCTTACAAGACCCAAATCGTCCTTTAGCTTCCTTTATGTTTTTGGGGCCAACTGGTGTTGGTAAAACTGAAACTGCTAAGCAATTAGCTAAACATCTTTTTGGTGGCAAACACAATTTATTACGAATTGATATGTCAGAATTTGCTGAAAGTTTTAATATTTCTAAACTTATCGGTGCACCAGCAGGCTATGTTGGCTATAAAGATGGTAATAAATTAACTGATTTAGTAAAAAATAAACCTTATAGTCTTATTTTGTTCGATGAAATAGAAAAAGCACATAGTGATGTCTTCAATCTATTACTACCTATTTTGGAAGAAGGAGAACTAACTGACAGCACTGGTCGTACTATTAATTTTCGTAATTGTGTAATTGTGATGACTTCAAACATTGGCCTAGAACATTTTAATGAGCAAGCCATGCTTGGTTTTGACATGGAAGATATCGAACAAGCTGATAAATTCAACTCCGTCAGTCAAAAAATTATTAAATCTTTACACGATCACTTTCCACCAGAATTTTTAAATAGATTAGATAATACAGTAGTATTTGAACCGATCAATAAAACAGCTGCTCGTAAAATAATAAACCAGGAAATTAAAAACCTCAAAGAAAAATTGGCTTTCCAAAATATGAATCTAGAAATAGATGCAAAAATAATCAATCATTTACTTAAAGAGGAACAAGCTGCCAAAGATGGTGCTCGTGGTCTCAAAAGATTAGTAGATCAGCAAATTACCAATCAAGTAGCGCATGCTATTTTAACTAAAGATAGAAAAAAAATAACAGCCAAATTACAAAAAGATAAAATAGTCATTAGATAACCTCTCGACTTCGCTCGAGGTAAAATAAAAGCTTATGAAGAAAAGCGAAATATCTAAGATTTGGAATAATCTTTTAGATTTTATTTGGCCACGAAAGTGTCTAGGTTGCCAACAAGAAGGAACTTTGTGTTGCCAAGAATGTCTAAAAACTCTTAAAACTTTGGGTATAGATTATCAAGCTTGGAATAACCAAGATGATTTTTATTTTGATCGTTGTTTAGTTTGTTTGGATTATCATAATCCTCTGACTCAAAATCTAATCAAGACTTTTAAATATCAATATCTACAAAATATAAATAAAATTTTAGTAGATATTTTAGCTGAGCAATTAGCTAAACTTCCTTCGACTTCGCTCAGGACTGAAAATATTATCATCACTAATATTCCTCTGCATAAAAAGAAAAAGCGACAAAGAGGTTTTGATCAAACTGAAGTTTTAGCTCAAGCTTTAGCTAAAAAAATAAACGTTCCATATTTAGCTATATTAAAACGAGATAAATTCACAAAAGCTCAAGCTCAATTATCTAAAGCTGAAAGACAAAAAAACGTCAGTGACGCTTTTGTTGTTAATAATATAAATTTTAAGACTAATAAAACTATAATTTTAATCGACGATGTCGCAACAACAGGTGCTACTTTAAATCAAGCAGCAAAAGTATTGAAAGATAATGGTTTTGATAAAATTATTGCTCTGACTTTAGCGAAGAATTAGCTCAATAAAGTCTTAAGTGCTATTTTATAATTCTCCTTCTTGATACTCATTCTTTGAGCTGCTAAAGCACTATATGCTGGATTATCAATTAATTCATTTTTAATTAAATTATCTGCTACATAAAGTAAAGCAGCACAAGGGACATTAAAATGATTTGAAACAGCAAACAAAGTTGCTGATTCCATATCCACTCCAACATAAGCATGTTTAGACCAATTTTCAACATCTTCTTTTGTTTCAGCAAGCATCGCTTGAACCGTCATCAAATCTCCTTCATTTATTACTTCACGATGAGCTAAGCTCTCTTTAAGTTTATTTCTTAGATTTATATCTGATTTATATACAAATGCTTGATTGTCGCGTTCGTACATTCTAGTAGAACTTTCATTGCCATATGAAGATGATGGAATAATAGTGTCGCCTGTATTTAAATCTGTCTGTAATCCACCACATGTACCAAGTAATATATTTGCTTTTGATCCCAACATAGATGCGATATGCGCTACTTCACTAAGATAGGCTGTTCCATAAGCAACATCAAACCAGATACGCTTCCCGTTTATTAATAAACTTTTTATGTCACCAAAAAATTCATCCTGAATCGTCTCCTCGGTAAAAATAAGATTAAGTTTTTCTAAAGCTTCATAAAGATGCGGGTATTCTTTTGGTTTGTGGTGTGTCCCCATAACCAAAAGCGCATCAACCGAATAATCTTCGGGAAGTTTTAAAAGTTTTTGAATATCTGATTTATTTAAATGTTTATACATATTATAAAAAAGAAATTATTTCTTTAAGAACACTTTCTTCAGAGCTCATTGTATTAATGACAGTACCACGATCAAGCTCTACTGATCTTTTATAAACTGCCTTGGCAGCATCAACACCATAAGTCTTATCTCTGTCCTCATCTCGTTTAATACATGTTTCAAGTGATGCATGCAAAGTAAAAATATAATGTTTTACGCCCAATTTATTCACTAGATCATTAATATGTGACTGCCAATAAAAATTCCCGTCAAAAATGACTGGTATATTTTTATCTAAAAATTTTCTAGCTTCTGGAGCTAAAATCTTATTTGTTTTCAAAAAACTTTTCTGAGAAATATTACCACCTTCTGCATCATAGCCTAATTTGTATTTTCCCAATATTTTATCAACTGAAAAATACTCACCTTTTAATTTAACAGCTAATTTTTTAGCTATAGTTGTCTTGCCGACACCAAGTGGCCCTCTGATTATGATTAAATAACTCATATCCTTATTCTATCAAAAAATAGCCGTTGAGGCTATTTAATAATGGCGGAGAGGGAGGGATTCGAACCCTCGATCCGTTTGCACGAATAACACCTTAGCAGGGTGCCGCTTTCGACCACTCAGCCACCTCTCCGTATATATAAATTGGCATGCCATTCGAAGCCTTGGCGAAGAATGGTGTCCCCGGCAGGAGTCGAACCTGCGACCTTTTGGACCGCAACCAAACGCTCTATCCACTGAGCTACGAGGACATTATTGTTATATGGCGGAGAGTGAGGGATTCGAACCCCCGGTCCCGTGAAGGACAATAGTTTTCAAGACTACCGCATTAGACCACTCTGCCAACTCTCCATTTTATATTATAACAGGCTCTATCATAGTATATTTCAGACCTTTTGGCAAGGCCAATGTCTTTTAGCTTAGGTTTAAATATGCTATAATAAACGCATAATATTCAAAATAAACATATGTCTAAAAATGAAACTAATCAACAAGAAGACGATCAAATCCTTCGACAAGCTCAGGACAATGAAGAATTAGATTATATCGATGAAGATCCCCTAGATATTGGCGAAATTTTATCATCTTGGGAAATACCAGAAACTACTGAATTTAAAAAATCTAAAAAATGGTATCTTTACTTTATAGTAATTATCGTTGCTTTATTAATCTATTCATATTTTAGTAGTAATCCTCTTTTTGCTGTAATTATTGTATTTTTTACTATTATGTACTGGATATTAGAAAAAAAAGAAACCACTGCCCTGCCATTTGCCATTGCTGAAGATGGAATTGTTATTGGCCAGAAATTTATTGAATACAAAAAAATTAAAAACTTTTATATTATTTACCAACCACCCAAAATAAAAACTCTTTATTTTGATACAAGCAATCCAATAACGCCAATAGTTAATATTCCAATTCTTGACCAAAATCCAGCTGAAATTCGCAAAATACTTTTGCAATATTTAGATGAAGACATTGAAAAAGAAGAAATACCCACTTCAGAAAGTGTTGGCAATATTCTCAAATTATAATGAACCACTATAGATAATACCTATATTCAAAAACTGAACATTGCTTGTTCAGTTTTATTGTTATAAAATACATACAATAAATAGATATGTTAACTGCAAAAACAAACATTGTAAAACTACATAAAATAGCAAAAGAACACTCAAAATCTTTAGCTAAAATTAACATACATACTATTGGCGATCTTCTGTGGCATTTTCCTCATAGATACGATGATTTAACTCAGGTCAAGACAATAGCTGATTTAATAGAGGGAGAATTATCTACAATAGCTGTTAAAATTATTAAAATAAAAATAGCTCGAGTTTGGAAACGCAAATTAACTATTACTGAAATTACAGCTACCGATGGTCAAGAAAATATTAAAGCTATTTGGTTTAACCAAAGGTTTGTCAGTAAAATTTTGAAAGAAGGAGATGAGGTGTATTTCAATGGCAAACCAACTAAAAAAGCTAATATTTGGCAATTAAGCAATCCTAGTTATGAAAAAATAAAAGATAATGCTTTGCACAGCGCTAGATTAGTACCTATTTATCATCTTAGTGGCCGAATCACCCAAAAACAACTGCGCTTTCTGATGAGCCTAGCTCTCAAAGCCATTCCTTACACAGAAGATCCCTTGCCAGCAGAGCTATTAAATCAAGAAAAATTCCCTTGGTTACATGAGGCGCTACAAGCTATCCATTTTCCAAAAGATGCTGACCAGCTTCATGAAGCTACTGTTAGGCTAAAATTTCAAGAATTATTCTACTTACAATGTAAATATCAGCTAGCTAAAAAAGATTATTTAGATGCTTCCAGTTGGCCAATAAAAACCCAAAAAAGATCGTTGGAAGATATCATACTAAAGCTACCCTTCACTTTAACAAATGATCAAAATGATACTCTACAAGAAGTGCTAGATGATTTATCTAAAAAACATCCGATGAATCGTTTAATTGAAGGTGATGTTGGATCTGGAAAAACCATCGTGGCTGTTTTAGCAGCTTTAAATGTTATAAATCAAACAAAAAAATTACAAGTTGCCTTAATGGCCCCTACTGAAATTTTGGCTCAACAACATTTTGCTAATATTAAAAATCTTTTGCCAAAAAAATACCAAAATAAAATTGGATTATTTACCAAAGATCAGCAATATATAGCTGACGAAAAAATAGATAAAAAAATATTTTTAGAAAAGATGGCCGATGGTACTGTGCAATTTATTATTGGTACTCATAGCCTGATACAAGATAAGATTAAATTTCATCAACTAGGCCTAGCCATCATTGATGAACAGCATCGATTTGGTGTTAAGCAAAGGCAATCTTTAAAACAAAAAAATAAAAATAAAGTACCCCATTTATTGTCTTTGACTGCTACACCAATCCCCCGAACCTTATCTTTGACTCTATATGGTGATTTAGATATTTCTATTATTAAAGAAAAACCGGCCGGCCGTAAAACTATTAAGACTATTTTAGTACCAGAGAAAAAACGAGCTGATGCTTATAAATTTATTTTAGACAAAATAAAAAACAAACAACAGGTATTTGTAATTTGCCCATTAATTGACGACAGTGACAAGATGGGCTACAAATCAGTTACGGCTGAATATAAAAAATTAAATGCTGATGTTTTTCCTGACTTAGAAATCGGTCTATTACATGGCAAATTAAAAACTGATGAAAAGAAAAAACTAATGAATGATTTCAAAAAAAATAAATTTCCAATTTTAGTTGCCACATCTGTCATTGAAGTCGGGGTAGATATCCCAGCTGCTACTATTATGATCATAGAAAGTGCTGAAAGATTTGGCTTATCTCAATTACATCAATTCCGTGGACGTATTGGCCGTAATGATTTAGAAAGTTTTTGTTTATTGTTTACTACTGAAGACTTACAATTAAATAAAGAACGATTACAAGCTCTAGCCAAAACTGACGATGGTTTTAAATTAGCTGAATTAGATCTACAATTACGCGGTAGTGGCGAAATCTTTGGTACTAAACAGACTGGATTAATAAAACTAAAGATTGCTAAATTAACAGACGTTGCGCTAATCAAAAAAGCCCAAGATTGGGCCAAAAAAATAGTAAATAAACAAAAATATTTATCAGACAAGCAATTACAAAAATTACTATCTGAACTGCAAACAGAAATGCACTTGGAATAATTTAAAAATTAATTAAGGTGTAGGAAGAGGTTGATTGGCTATAACTTCTGCTTCAGTAACACAAGAACATACTCCATTATTTCCAAGTCCCATATCTGACAATCTATCTGGACAAATAATATAACAAAATCCAGAAACAGAATTACATCCTCCCGGAATATACTCTTCCGCTTGTTTGTAGGTACAAAAATCAGTAGCTGTAGAACAGGTTTTACCTAAAACAACTTCTAAACTACCATCATTAAGCACACAGGCTGATTGCCCACAAACCAAT
>JABIAL010000021.1 GCA_018653315.1 bacterium | reverse complement strand
TAGTGGCATAAAAAACATTTTTCTAGTATAATTTAAATACTTACAGCTTTATATTAAAATATAAAAATATGGATCAAGTAACCACTCCAAATGCACAGCAAGCACCTATTGCTGATGATATAAAAATACCAAACGCTCCTCAGTCTCCTGAGGTAGGTGGTGGCAATGAATTATTAGACGTAAATTTTATTTTACGAGAAACAGTAGCTATTCAGCCAGGACAAATTGTAGCTGACTTAGGTGCTGGCGGTGCTGCTTATTTTACTATGCAAGCAGCCAAAATAGTTGGCGACCAAGGAGAAGTTTATGCTGTCGATGTTGTCAAAAATACTCTGTCTAGCATTGAAGGTAAGGCTCGAATGGCTGGATTATATAATATTAAAACTATTTGGAGTAATTTAGAAATTTTAGGGGCGACAAAAATTCCAGCTGAAACACTAGACCACGCTTTGCTGATTAATATTCTTTTCCAAGCTCAAAAAAAAGCGGACATCCTAGCTGAGGCCATACGACTCTTAAAACCTGGTGGTCGATTAACCATCGTTGACTGGAGCGATACTAAACCAAGCTTTGCACCATCTGCTGAGATGCAGGTCGATCAAAATGAACTGCTAAGCATTGCTGAGAAATTAAACTTACAATTAGAACAACAATTCAAAGCTGGTAATTATCATTTTGGATTAATATTTATAAAATAATAAAGACCCTTAACCACGTAAAATTTAAATACCCAGCAGGGTTGACTTTCCATCTACTATTCTCTAAGATATTTCTAGTTTAATAAAAATCTATCACTGTATAAAAATATTATGAATATTACTAAACTTTTTGACTGGAGCTATTTGACTCACCGCTATGTTACAGACGGCTTTTCTTGGCCAATGCGTATTGTCTTACTAATCATTTTTATTGGTGCTTTAGTATTTGCTTGGCAAACAGCCAAAAAAATTAAAAAAACTACAAGTTCTCATAAACGACTATGGGAAAAACTACAAGTTTGGAGCTGGTCCACTGGATTATTAGGGCTGTTACTAATGTTCTTCAGAGAAGCAAGGACTATTTATCTAGGTAGTCGCATCTGGTTATTATTATTACTAATCATTGTTCTGATCTGGCTAATATTTATTATTTACTATTGGAAGATTACTATTCCACTCAAAGAACAATCTAGGGCCAGTAAAAATGATTTTGATAAATGGCTTCCTAAAAAGAAAAAATAATACCTTTTCACTAAATTAATATAATATACAAAATAATAAAAAACAGGCTAAATTAGTCTGTTTTATGTTGAGAAATAAAAAACAATTAGGGCAAAAAGGCGAAAATATTGCCGCGGAATATTACCAAAAACTAGGCTATGAAATTATTGCTCGTAATTTTTATACTCGTTATGGAGAGCTTGACTTAGTCTTGAAAAAAAATAATAAAATTTTAGTAATTGAAGTCAAAACTAGAACTAATCATAATTTTGGTTATGGCGAAGAATCAATTTCTGACAAAAAACTACACAATATTTATATAGCTCATAAAATACTAAGAGAACAACAGAATTTACCGACATTTTTCGAAATAGAGGTTTGTGTTATTTATACATACTATAATAGATATACAATAGATAGATTTATTATCTAAGTTGACAAATTCTTGACAAAACACTATACTACTTTATGACTTAGGCTAGTTTACTAATAGTAGACTAGCCTATTTTTCTAGCCATGCCATAGCTTTAGCGACGGATGGTTAAAAAATTATCATTAAAAAATAAACACATGGCTAGTGAAATCACTAACGCCATCAAACACATTTGCGATGAAAAAAATCTACCAATGGACGCTGTCATTGGTGCTATTGAAGCAGCTTTGGCCGCTGCTTATCGCAAAGACTTTGGTGAAAAAAATCAAAATGTTAAAGTAGTCTTTAATGCTGATAATGCTCAAACAGCAGTTTTTGATGTTAAAACTGTAGTTGAAGATATAGATCTTGAAGAGCAAGAAAAACAAGTAGAAGAACTACGCGAACGTCGCGAGGCTAATGAAGAAATTTCTGAAGAGGAAGAAATAAAAAGATTTAATCCTCGTACAGAAATCATGCTTAGCGAAGCAAAAAAAATCAGCCCTAATTACAAACTAGGTGATGTTATTGAGACCAAACTGGAAGTACCAGATGAATATGGTCGCATGGCTGCTCAAACAGCTAAACAAGTTATTATTCAAAGATTACGTGAAGCTGAACGTGATCATATCTTTAATGAATACAAAGATAAAGAAGGTACTTTGGTATTAGGTACTGTTTCTCGTCGCGAAGGACGACGCTATCTAGTGGACATCGGACAAGCTACAGCAATTCTACCACCGGAAGAACAAATTCCTCGTGAAGGATATAATACTGGCACTAGATTAAATTTCTATGTCGTTAAAGTACATATGACTAATAAGGGTCCAGAAATTGTATTGTCTCGTACCCATCCAGATATTGTTCATGAACTTTTTGCCATGGAAGTGCCAGAAATTGCCGCAGATAATGTAGAAATCAAAAATATTTCTCGTGAAGCTGGCTCTCGCTCTAAAGTTGCCGTATATACTGAAGATGAAAATATTGATCCAATTGGTTCTTGTGTTGGTCAAAAAGGTGCTCGTATCCAAACTATTATTAATGAACTAGGTGGTGAAAAAATAGACATCATAGAATGGGAAGAAGATATAAAATCATTTATTGCTAATTCCCTATCCCCGGCCAAAGTTAATAAAATTAAACTTGACGAAGACAATAAGACAGCTGCGGTGATAGTAAATGAAGATCAATTATCTTTAGCTATTGGTAAGGGTGGTCAGAATGTTCGTTTAGCTGCTAAGTTGGTTGGTTGGAAAATAGATATCGTCTCTAGCGCTGATGCAGATAAAGAGGATTCTGAAGAAACTAAAGATGACACTTCAACTGATGAGCAAGATGAAACAGAAAATGAGGCTGAAGATAATAATAAAAAGAAAGTTGCCAAAAAATCTTCAAAGAAAATAAAAACTGAGGGCGACAAAAAAGTAAAAGTAGAAAAAGATGAGGCGACGGATGACAAAAAGAAGACTACAAAAAAATCTTCAAAGAAAAAAGAAAATAAAGATGCCAAACCTGACGATAAAAAGAAGTCCTCTAAAAAAGACGAAAATGAAGAAAATGAAAAATCTGATGAAGACAAAAAATAATTTATATACTTCGAATAATTAAAAAAATTTATGAATGTAACATTAATTGCTATTTTAGCTTCCATTGTCTCGATTATTTCTGGCGTGGTAATGATTCAAGTCATCCTAAAAAAACCTCGAGGTAATGACAAAATGAAAGAAATCGCTAATGCGATTCAGAGTGGCGCTAAGGCCTTTTTAAATCGTCAATACAAAACAATTGCTTACGTGGCCATCCCTCTGTTTATCCTTTTGGGTATTTTTGTTGACTGGTGGACCGCTCTAGCTTTTATCATTGGTGCCGTATTATCTGCAGCCGCTGGTATTATCGGTATGAATATTTCTGTTCGTACCAATGTTCGTACTGCCCAGGCAGCTACTCAAGGCATTGAACCAGCCATGAGGCTGGCCGTTTTAGGTGGCGCTGTTACTGGCATGCTAGTTGTTGGCTTAGCTCTATTAGGTGTAGCCAGCTTATACGCTATTCCTGCTTTTACTGTCCATCACTTAATTGGTTTAGGTTTTGGTGGTAGTCTAATCTCTGTCTTTGCTCGTCTAGGTGGTGGTATTTTTACCAAAGCAGCTGACGTTGGTGCTGACTTAGTTGGTAAAGTAGAAATTGGTATTCCAGAAGATGATCCTCGTAATCCAGCTGTAATTGCTGACAATGTTGGAGACAATGTTGGAGATTGTGCTGGTATGGCCGCCGATCTATTTGAAACTTACGCTGTTACTCTAGTAGCTGCTATGCTTTTAGGTGCTTTGACTTTCAAAGATATGGACGCTGCTATTTTATACCCATTAGCTTTAGGAGCTGCTGCTATTATCGCATCTTTATTGGGCTTACTTTTTATCAAACTTAAAAAAGGACAAAGCGTTGAAGCAATCGAAAAAAATGATGGCATTATGAAAGCTTTATACAAAGGTTTAATTGCTGCTGGAGTACTAGCCGCTATCGCCTTCTTCTTTGTTACTAAGTATTTGATGAATGACTTAATAGATTATAGTTATCTTAATATCTACTATGCTAGTTTAGTTGGTTTGTTTGCCACTGCTTTTATTGTCTGGCTAACTGAATATTATACTTCTACTAGATATAACCCCGTAAAAAGTATTGCTAAAGCTTCTGAAACAGGGCATGGCACAAACGTCATTCAAGGCTTGGCTGTTAGCATGAAGGCCACTGCTTTCCCAGTCTTAGTTATTGTAGCTGCTATCATTGCTGCATATAGTTTTGCTGGTCTTTATGGTATTGCTATTGCTGCTATGAGCATGCTATCTTTAGCTGGCATCATTGTTACCATTGATGCTTACGGACCAATTACTGACAACGCTGGTGGAATTGCTGAAATGGCTAAAATGCCAGAGGAGGTGCGCAATGTTACTGATCCGTTAGATGCAGTTGGTAATACTACCAAGGCTGTTACCAAGGGCTATGCTATTGCTTCAGCCGGACTTGCTGCCTTAGTTTTATTTGCGGCTTACACCGAAGAGTTACTAGCTGTTGGCAAAGACTTTATTTTTGCCTTAGATAATCCTTATGTAATTGGTGGTTTATTTATTGGTGGTTTATTGCCATATTTATTTAGTGCTTTATCTATGGAAGCAGTTGGTAAAACAGCTGGTGACATTGTCAAAGAAGTACGTCATCAATTCAAAGAAAAACCAGGCATCATGGATGGTAGTGATAAACCTGATTATGAAAAGGCTGTAGATATTGTTACTAAAGGTGCTTTAAGACAAATGATTCTTCCTGCTTTAATTCCAATTGCTGTGCCAATTTTAACCTTAATTGTATTCGGTAAAGATAACGGTTTTATCGTCTTAGGTGGTATTTTAATGGGTAGTATTATCACTGGTATTTTCTTAGCTATTTCTATGACTACTGGTGGCGGAGCTTGGGATAATGCTAAGAAATATATTGAAAGTGGTCATCATGGTGGTAAAGGATCAGATGCTCATAAGGCAGCTGTGACAGGTGATACAGTCGGCGATCCTTACAAAGATACTGCTGGTCCAGCTGTTAATCCAATGATTAAAATATTGAATATAGTAGCCTTGTTACTTATCGCTGTTTTATTCTAAAATAACACCGAAAATACTAAATAAAAAACACCTCAGAATATGGGGTGTTTTTTGTATATCATTGACAAAATATAGTAAATATACTATTATACCATATTACTTAATAGCCCTTTGACATCGACTGAAATATCCTAGAACAACACTAGGACAAGGAGGATGATTATGAAGTCGTCATTTTTTTACCTTATTTACCTGGCAATGTTACTAATTAATGTCGGTGCATCGGCTGATCCGATGCCAGAACCAGACAGCACATACACATCAAATATTAAAGAGAGTTCACAAATCATTGGCGACTCTCTGATGTTCTATCGTCAGGAAACCATTCAGATCAATCTTACTCGTCCAGTTGAACTCAAGGCCGCCTATGCCATCCCTGAGAACACTCACCAAGACCTACGAAGACTTTGGCAATTACGTCGAATGATTGGTGAGGAGCCTGACACCAACAAGCTGGAATCATATGAGTGGCACTCCGCCAAACTACTACCTCCTTGGAGGGCACCAGTGCTTAGTGGCGAATATATAATTTGTTTACTGACCTTTAATCCAAAAAACGAATCGTTCGCATATTCAGCTTACAACTTACCGGCAAACAAAGAGGTCGACTCAATCTATCTATTTGGCTTGCTAGCTTTACTGGGTTTTTCCTTATTCTGGATAATTCGCAACAAAGCCAAAGAAAAACATTTCCATCCCCTTGGTTGGGTCAGTATTATCTATTACCTATGTGCTTTGATATTCATCAATCTGATGGTTACCTATCAAGGCAGTGGATGGTTCTTGATGTTCACTGTCATCGGAATCATGGGATCATTTATATTCGCATTCTTTTCTCCACTAGAATCCTCAGGTGATACGGGTGGACTAATGTTCATTGTTCATGGATTGCTCCTTGCTCTTGTTTACGTCACTATTTATGTAGATATGTTGCTACCGGAAACAAACTTTAGCTACTTCCACTTCAACTTGCTTCTGATCATCTACATCGCTTGCGGAAAACTCCTGGCTTATCTAATGCTCTTAGCTGGCAAGTTGTTCGATGATCGTTTCGGTAATAAAGAAGAAGAATGGCCTGACTGAGCCTATGCACCTTACATTAGCAAAGAACCTATCACAACCACGTGGTAGGTCTTTTTTATTGACAAAAAAGACGATTTTGGCTATACTCAGCCTACTTAAAATTGATAAAAACCTAATGAAAATTGATAAAAAAGATCTAGAAAAAAAACAAATTGAACTAAAAATTGAGGTTAGTTTAGAAGAAATCAAGCCTCACTTAGATCGAGCAGCTACTAAATTAGCTCAACAAACTAAAATTCCTGGCTTTCGTCCTGGAAAGGCTCCTTATGATTTAGTGAAGGCTAAAGTCGGTGAAATGAATATCTGGCAAGAAGCTTTAGAAGGAATTATAAATGAATCTTTCTATAATGCTGTGACTAAAGAAAAAATAGAAACAATTGGCCAGCCAGAAATAAAAGTAGAAAAATTAGCTCCTGGTAATCCCGTTGTTTATACTGCGATAGTTTCTTTGTTACCAGAGGTTACTCTTGGTGAATGGCAAAATAAAGAATTGAAGAAAAAAGAAGTTAAGGCTGAAGAGGATGATATCAAAAAAACTTTAGAGCAATTAACAAACATGCGTGTAGAAGAAAAATTAGTTGAGCGCGTAGCCAATCAAGGTGACAAAGTAGAAGTTGACTTTGAGGCTTCTATAAACAAAGTTGTTATTGAAGGCGGTAAAAGTAGCAAGCATCCAATTATTTTAGGACAAGGACAAATGATTCCTGGTTTTGAAGAAAAAATTGTTGGCACTAAAGCTGGTGATGAATTAAACTTTGATCTTAAATTTCCAGATAAATATTTCCAAGAAAATTTAGCTGGCAAACTAACTAACTTCAAAGTAAAAGTTTTGGGCATTTACGAAAGAAACATGCCAGAAGTCAATGATGACTTTGCTAAGGGTATTGGTTTTGAAACTAAAGAAGCATTACTAAAACAACTTGAAGAAAATATTGTCAAAGAAAAAAAACAAAAAGAACAACAACGCATAGAAAAAGAAGCAATTGAAACTGTAGTGTCTGCTGCAAAAATTGAAGCGTTACCAGAGACATTGATAAAATCAGAGGTACATAAAATGACTCATGAATTGCAACACAATATCCAACAACAAGGAATGGAAATGGCTGGCTATTTGAAATCTATTAAAAAAACTCAAGAAGATTTAGAAAAAGATTTCCGACCTCAAGCCATGGAACGAGTTAACGCTGCTTTGGTTCTACGTAAATTAGCAGAAACCGAAAAAATCAAAGTAGAAGCTAAAGAAGTAGATGATGAGCTAAAAAAACAAGAAGTTGGCTACCAAGGCAATGAACAAGCTTTAAAAGATCTGAAAACTCCACACTATCGTCAATACTTAGCCAATGCTTTGACCAACCGTAAAATCATTGAATTTATTAGCAAAAAAATAGTACCTAGCCTACCGGCAGGCAGGAAATAAAACTCAAAGATATACTCCAACCCCCTAAATCCCCCTTAACAGGGGGACTTTTTATTATAACTAAAACTTGCTAAGATAAACCCAGCACCACTTTTAAGAAAATCGGTGCTAAGCCAATTATTAAAATTATTTCTTATTAATTTTTTAAATATTAATCAGTCATCATTAATAAAGTGGTGCTGGGTAAACTTATGATAGATCATAAACCGTTAGCCGATAAAATACGCCCGAAAGAGCTTAAACACTATTTTGGTCAAGAGCATATTTTGGGAACTGGGAAAATCTTAACTCAAATGCTTGAAAATAATTCTTTGAGTTCTATAATTTTTTGGGGGCCACCAGGTGTCGGTAAAACAACATTAGCTAAAATAATAGCCGAAAATACCAAAGCAAACTTTATTGCTTCTAGCGCTACGTTGATTGGGGTAGCAGATATCAAAAAATTAGCTAAACAAGCCGAGGAAGATCTAAACTTTTTCCAAACTAAAACTATCTTATTTTTAGATGAAATTCATCGCTTTAATAAAGCTCAACAAGATGTCTTATTGCCTCATGTTGAGCAGGGAATTTTAACCTTGATTGGTGCCACTACTGAAAATCCATCTTTTTCTGTTAACTCTGCTCTATTATCTCGCTGTCGAGTGTTAACATTAAAACATTTAGAAGAAAAAGATTTAAAACAAATTTTAAAAAAGGCTTTGGCTGACAAAAAAATTGGCTTGGGTGAATTAAAATTAAAATTAAATAAAAAAGCAACAAATATTCTACTAGATTTTTCTATGGGAGACGCCCGTAGTCTATTAACTGCCCTAGAGATTGCCAGTCATGGTAAAAAAGAAGTTACTTTAAATGAAAGTGATATTAAAGAAGCTATTCAGAGCTCCGTTTTGTACTATGACAAAAATGCTGATGAGCATTACAATATTATTTCGGCTTTACATAAATGCTTACGAGACTCAGACCCTGACGCCGCCTTATATTGGCTGGCTCGTATGCTAGAAGGTGGAGAAGACCCTCTATATATTGCTCGTCGTTTAATTCGCTTTGCTTCAGAGGATGTTGGCATTGCTGATAGCCATGCTTTATTGATAACTATTGCTGCTAAAGAATCTGTTCATTTTGTTGGCTTACCAGAGTGTAAATTAGCTCTAGCTGAAGCAGTAGTGTATCTAGCTAAAACAAAAAAATCTAACAAACTATATACTGCCTATACTCAAGCAGCCAAAGATGCCTCTGAAACTAGTCATATGGGCGTGCCATTGGTTTTGCGTAATGCTCCGACCAAGCTAATGAAAAACCTTAATTATGGCAAGGGCTATAAATATGCTCCTAATGCCACCAAAGAAGAAATATCCGCTCAACAACACTGGCCAGATAAATTTAAAGCAAAAAAATACCTCTAATATTAGCTCAAACAAAGTCTTTACGATTCATTATTTTAGTGATAAGCTTATTCTTGCCCTTAAGCCCGCTCTTTTTCAAAAAAACTAACACTAGGAGGAGTCATGCAAATAGGAGAACATACCCTTGACCTAACAAATCCACTTTCACAGGAACTATTAGAGCAATATAGATGCCACTTTAGATGGAAGCTAATTCACCATGAATCATTAGTAAGTGATTTACATATGGCGGTATACTTTAAATCAGCCAGTGATTTACAAGGAATACCCGTATGTCTTACTACTAATGAGATCGCCAATCTACTGCTATTAGAAGTGCTAATTTTTCTAGACTCATGCGATTGTCGTGACCGAATGGGTGTAAAAGACAATCTACCTAGTTTTATTAGAAATTGGTGGTCAAACAATCAGACACGTTTTTGCCGAGCTTTTTTTCCATTACTTGGTCCTCATCAAGGCGATGCTGAACGATGCATCACTGCGATGCTAGTACATGGACCGGAGATCCAACATGTCACTGTATCATGACTACTAAAACCCTATTGAGTCTATCTTAATAGGGTTTTTACTTAGATAATGTGTTATAATATAGCTATGTCAAAACTAGCTGTTATTTCTGATATCCATGATAACATTCCCAATCTGGAAAAAGCCTTAAGTATTATCAAAGAAGAAAAGATTGATTATCTTATTTGTACTGGTGATGTTCAAAGTATAGAGGCTTGGCAAATTATAGATAATCTAAATATTCCTAGTTGGGCTGTAATGGGTAATGTTGATCATGATATTTTAGGTGAAGAAAATATCAGAAAACAAATTAAAAATATTACCCTGTTCCCTAATGTTGGCACAGCTGAGATTGAAAATAAGCAAATTTTTTTTGCTCATTATCCGCAAGTAGTAAATAAGGCTTTACCTAAATCAAAAAAACAATATGATTTAGCGCTATACGGTCATACTCATAAACCATGGGAAGAAAAATGGAGAAATACAAAAATATTATGCCCAGGAAACATAGCTAATATTTATTTTATGCCTACTTTTGCTATAGTAAACCTAGACAACTTAAAAGCACAATTGATCTTATTAAATGAAAAATAAAAATACAAACTTATTAGGTTTCACTCTAGTAGAATTACTAGTTGTTATTGCCATTATTGGCATTCTGACCAGTGTTAGTGTTATAAATGTCCGTTCAGCTATCGATAAAGCAGAAAAGACCAAGGTGGTAACTCAAATGAAAGACATGCAGACCATGGCCATGCTTTGTTTAGATAGTAATTCAGAATTACAATGCGCTGGAACACAATGCAATGGCACGAATACACCAGGTCCTCCTGAATATTTGTGTTGGAACTTTTTAAACAGTTGGCGTTGGGCGAGTTTTGATGATTATATTTATCAAAAATCAAAATCAACTTATCAAACTGGTCAATTTTGTTATGAAATTAAAAAATCAGACGCAGACGAATATATATATTGCACTGAATCTAATTGCGGAGAAGGAATAGATGTAACTTGTGCTTGCGCTGGATCAACCAAGGCTTGCTCAATAGATTTTGATTGCTGCAATAATAACTGTAAGGTAACTGGAACATGTGCTTAATATGAAATATAAAAATAAAAAGAAAAACTTATTAGGATTCACTCTGGTTGAGTTATTAGTGGTTATAGCTATCATTGGTATTATTACTAGTGTCGGTGTGATTGGTGTTAATTCAGCTAGAGCTAAAGCTAGACGAGGAGCCATGAAACAAATCGTAAGCGTCATTAAGCCTATTCTGATCTTATGTGCATATGATGACAAAGCGCTTTGCCCAGATTGTGATTTGTATGACGGTGGTCCAGCAAAAATACCAGCAATTGATAAATCCATTTGCAGTGGCGAGCAAAATTGGCCTCCACCAGCCGATGGCTGGGAATGGAATAATGTAGGAACTAGCGCCAATCAAGATTACGTACTGTCAATTCACCTCATAGACAGCTCTCCTGGTGAATTTATTCTTTGTGCTCCATCCACAGGTTGCGGTGACATTGTACTTCCTGTATTTTAATTTTTTGTCTTTCTATTTATTAATTTTACGCCGCCGCCATTTTAATCTGGATATTATGTATAATAAAGAATTAAAAATTGTAAAAAAAGCCACTAAAGAAGCTGGCGTTTGGTTAGAAAAAGAATTTATTAAATGGACCAGGGGTCAAGCTAAGTATAAAGCAGCCGATGAAATCGTCACTTGGTGTGACAAAAAATCTGAAGATATTATTTTAAAACATCTTAATAAACATTTCCCAGACTATGCTTTATTGTCTGAAGAAAGCGGTCTGAATAATAAAATAAGTGATTATTTTTGGACCATTGATCCATTAGATGGCACTAGTAATTTTACAATTCATAATCCTCTCTTTACTGTTTCAGTTAGCTTATTTTACAAAAATAAAGTTGTCTTAGGCGTTACTTATATGCCTATCTTGGATGAAATGTATTGGGCAGTAAAAGGACAAGGAGCTTATCGTAATAATAAAAAAATAACAGTTTCCAAAATCGACAAACTAAAAAAGGCTTTTTGTACTTATTGTCATGGACAAGACTTAGCTAGTCATCGTCAGGCCTACAAAATATATCACCACCTTCATGAAAATGCTCGTGACTGTCGTCATTTTGGCAGTACCACCTTAGAGCTAGCTATGGTAGCCGCCGGACACACTGATGCACTTATTGTCTCTAAACCAAAGCTTTGGGATATAGCCGCTGGTATAATTTTAATCCGTGAAGCTGGTGGTAAAA
Organism: bacterium; assembly: GCA_018653315.1. Classification (GTDB taxonomy): domain Bacteria; phylum Patescibacteriota; class Patescibacteriia; order UBA1558; family GWA2-36-10; genus JABIAL01. Next base: position 60,486 of record JABIAL010000021.1, on the reverse strand, counting down.
CAACAGATTTTCAGAACAAGCAATGGGAACAAAAAGCTACTTCATTACTAGCTACAAATCATAAAATACACACTATAATTCGTCAAAATCTCAAAAAAATCAATTTATTAAATAGAGCATAAAACTATTGACTTTTAGCTGTTTTCCAGTATAATATTTATGCTCTTTATTTATTGCGAGTGTAGTTTCCTTCGACTCCTTTCACTCGCTCAGGACAGGTAGATTATCTTAGGATTGTTACTGTCGGAAAATATTTTAGCAAAACGATCATTTTTAATTTGCGAGTGTAGTTCAGTTGGCTAGAACGTTTCCTTGCCAAGGAAAAGGTCGCCGGTTCGAATCCGGTCACTCGCTCCAAAGATCCCGTTGATACGGGATTGTTATTTATAAGCCGGCGTGGTGCCCTTCGATTTTACTCAGGGTCTACGCTTCGCTTCGAGAATTGTACAAACTCGGAAAGTGTAAATTTAAAACAAAAATTTTGGTGTCTATGCCGGCGTGGTGGAATTGGTAGACACGCAGGACTTAAAATCCTGTGGCCTTTGGCCGTATCGGTTCAAGTCCGATCGCCGGTACCATATAAAACTCAGCTTTCAGTAGCTGTTTTTTATTTTATCCACACTTATACCCTAGATGATATTGTCGAAGTATGCTAAAATAATTGTCTTGCACTTTTAAATATAAGAATTAATCATTAAAATTTATAATACCCAATGTTACACGATATGATTAGTTTTAGTCCGATGATGCTTGGTGTATTAACTGGTTATTTATTACCAAATTCTGTAATTAGCTATCCACTAATATATAAAATGATTAGGAAGCACAACACCAATCTAAATAAGTACGGACTATAATTCTAGGCTCTGTCAAAAAAAGACAGGGTTTTTTATTACCTTGAAAAATATATCAAAATCTGGTAGATTGTAATAGTCTTAATTTAAGGCCACGTAGCCAAGTGGTAAGGCAGAGGTCTGCAAAACCTTTATCGCCGGTTCGACTCCGACCGTGGCCTCCATAAAAAATGATATCTAAACAAGCAAAGAGCTTGTTTTTTGTTCGTTTTAATTTAATATTATTGGGTTTCTTTTCTACCTTAAAAATGCTAAAATCAACATAGAAATCAGTTAATTATATACCTATTATGGCTAAGAAATTCATCATTATTGACTCCCATGCCTTACTCCATCGAGCCTGGCATGCAATACCACCATTACACACCAAAGACAATCTAATGGTAAACGCTGTTTATGGCTTTACTTCTTTAGTTTTGAATATTATCAAACAAACAAAACCGGACTATGTCTTAGCTGCTTTTGACTTACCAGAGCCAACTTTTAGACATGAAAAATCTGCCAGCTATAAAGCTCACCGGGTAAAACAAGTTGATGAATTTTATGATCAAATACCTTTGGCTGAAAATGTCTTGGCTGCTTTAAAAATACCAACACTATCTAAGGCTGGTTTTGAAGCAGATGATATCTTAGGCACCATCGCTAATGAAATCTATAATAAATATAAAGACATAGAAGTATACATTGTCACCGGTGATCATGATGCCTTACAACTGGTTAATGACCGTGTGAAAGTAGTTACTCTCAAACGTGGCTTTAATGATATTATTATTTATGATACCCAGGCGGTAATAGAAAAATACGGCTTAGAGCCAAAACAAATCATTGATCTTAAAGCTATTCAAGGTGATGCATCAGATAATATTGCTGGCGTCCGTGGTATTGGACTAAAAGGAGCGACTGACCTACTAAAAAATTTCAATAGCCTAGAAGGGGTTTATAAGAATATTGATAGCGATAAAATAAAAGACCGTACTAGGCAATTATTAATAGACGATAAAGAAGCCGCTTTCTTAAGTAAGGAACTAGCTACCATTGTCACTGACATGAAACTTGATTGGCAACTAAAAGATACTGAATTTGGTGACTTTGATCCAGAAGAGGTTTATCAAATATTCCAAAAATTTGAATTTAAGACTTTAATAAATAAAATTCCAACCACTCAAGCTATTGTTAATGAACCTATTGTAGATATAAGTCGAAAAGATGCTAACTACCATATTATTAAAGACGAAAAACAATTTGATAACTTCTTAGAAAAATTAAAACAGCAAGAAATATTTGCCTTTGACTCAGAGACAACTGGCCTTGATGTAATTACCGCCGATATTTTAGGTTTATCTTTTTCTTGGCAAGCCAAGACTGCTTATTATATTGATTTGAAAGACAAAAAATTTCAAGAATACGCTTTGCTAAAACTAAAGCCAATTTTTGAAGATCAAACTATTGGTAAAATCGGACATAATATAAAATTCGATTACAAGGTTTTAAAAACTTTAGATATTACTGTAGCTGGGATTGCTTTTGATACACTAATAGCCGCTTTTCTGTCTAACTCAAACCGTGGTCTAAAATTAGAAGAGCTAGCTTTTTCATATTTAGGCTACAACAAACTAAAACTAGTCGATCTGTTTGAAGAAAAACCAAAAAATAAAAAAGATATTGATGTTACTAAAATAAATCCAGATAAACTAGCTTGGTATGGCGCAGAAGATGCAGATATAACTTGGCGTTTGTATCAAAAACTATTACCAGAAACTAAAGATAAAAAAAATTATGATTTGCTTATCAAAATGGAGCTACCGCTAGTGCCTGTCTTAGCTGAAATGGAGCTTAATGGCATTTCTTTGGATGTAAAATTCTTAAAAACCATGGAAAAAGAATTTGCTATTGAAATTAAAAAAACTAGCAAACAAATTTTTAAGCTAGCTGGATCTGAATTTAATATATCTTCTCCTCTGCAACTTAAAAAAATATTATTTGAAGATTTAGAAATATCTACAGATAGAATTAAAAAAACTAAAACCGGATTATCTACTGCTGCTTCAGAATTAGAAAAAATGCTGGATCGTCATGAAATAATTCCACTAATCATCCAATATCGTGAACTAACAAAGTTACAATCTACTTATATTAAAGCCCTGCCCGAACTTGTTAACCCAAAAACCAAACGAATTCATACTAGCTTTAACCAGGCAGTGACAGCTACCGGCAGATTATCTTCTTCTGACCCAAATTTACAAAATATTCCTATCCGCACTGCCTTGGGTCGTAGAATACGCCAAGCTTTTGTAGCTCCTCGTGATTATATGTTACTAGCAGCTGATTATTCTCAAATCGAACTAAGACTAGCAGCTGCTTTATCCAGGGATCCGAAAATGACCACTAGTTTTAAACAAGGTGAAGATATTCATGCCCGTACAGCAGCTGAAATACACAAAATATCACTAAAAGATGTTACTAAGGATATCCGTCGTACGGCTAAAGAGGTTAACTTTGGCGTGCTTTATGGTTTAGGCTCACTAGGACTAGCTCAACGGACAGATATGAATCGTACTGAGGCTAAAGAATTTATTGAAAAATATTTTTCTATCTATAAAAAAATTAAAGAATTTATTGATCAAACAAAAGATTTCGCTCATGATAAAGGCTATGTACAGACTATCTTTGGTCGACGTAGATACTTACCAGACATAAACTCCTCTATGCCAATGTTACGAGCCTCTGCTGAACGTATGGCCACAAATATGCCTTTGCAAGGTACAGCTGCTGACTTGATGAAATTGGCTATGATCAAAGTTCACCAAGGCTTGCCAAAAATAAGCAAGAAGTCTAAAATGATTTCACAAGTACATGATGAACTAGTACTAGAGGTTCCGAAATCAGAAGTAAAAAAAGTAGCCAAATTCATTAAACAAACAATGGAAGAAATTTATAAATTATCTGTTCCTTTAATAGCCGAGGTAGAAGTTGGCCCTAATTGGAACAAATTAGAAAGCTTATAAATCAAATGATATTTTTCTTTTACGGCGAGGATTCTTTCCGTGCTAAAAATAAAATAGATGCCATCAAGGCTAAATTTCAAACGACGGTTGACCAAGGTGGGCACAATATCGAAAGCCTGGATGGTGACACTATGGCTATTGATGATTTTTTTAGATCAGTCACGGCTACTGGATTTTTGGCTCCTAAAAAATTAATTGTTATCAAAAATATTTTTGATAACAAAAAGCTAGCTTCTTTTCAAGATGAACTAATAAAATATTTAGCTAAGCAAAGCGATAGTCCTGAAGAAAATTATCTTATTTTTTGGCAAGCTTCAAAACCGGATCTAAGAAAAAAACTTTATAAGACTTTAAAAAAATTCAAATATACCGAAGAATTTAATGCACTATCTCCTGACAAAATAAATGCTTGGATAAATAAAAAATGCCAAGCTAATAATAAAACTATTCAGCCAATAGCCAGACAATTATTACTAGCTTCTGTTGGTAATAATCTTTGGCAACTTGATCAAGAAATAAATAAGCTAATCCACTTTAGTCAAAATCCCGAAATTATAATAGACGAAGTTAAAGAATTAGTTCAAGCTAAGGCTGATGATAATATTTTTAATTTTATCGATGCTCTGGGTAAAAAAGACAAAGCTAGGGCTTTGAAATTATTAGAAGATCAACTAAATAGCGGCGTTAATGGCCTATATATCTTGACCATGATTACTAGTCAATTTAGAACTTTGATTAAAGTAAAAATATTAAGTGAAAAAATCAATAACAGCTTTGCTATTTCGCAAACACTAAAAATACATACTTTTGTAGCTAGCAAAACACTAGCCATGAGCAAATTATATACTTTAGCGGAACTCAAAAAAATCTATCAACAATTATTAACAATAGATGCCAAGCTTAAAACTGGGCAGGGTAAAGAAAGATTGCTATTCGCCCAAATGATTGAAAAATTATAAAAATGCAAATAAAAAACATCCTCTATTCTCTAAAAAGATGGGGGATGTTTTTAAATTTAATCTAGTTTATTTTTTATCTGCAACTTGTTCTTTAACTTCTGAAGTAGTTTTTAAAGCATTGTTCATTTTATCCATAAAACGAGACTTTTTACGATCTCCAGTATTAGATTTCATGATTCCAGATTTTACAGCTTTATCAATAGCTTTTTGTAAATCATGAGATATTTCTTTGGCACTATCTTTGATAGTATCATCAGCAATGGCTTTTTTACCACGCTTAATAACCTCTTTGATGTTACGTTTAACTAGAGAGCTCTGTTCATTTCTTTTGCTACTCTTTCTCAAATATTTAATAGCAGATTTCTTATTTGGCATAAATTCTTTTCCTTTAAAGTAATAATATCTTTAGAAATAAAAGACCTGACTATGTTAACATAAACCCTATTTTTTGTCAATAATTATAATCGATGATATACTAACAATAAATTATGATTTAAAAGGGCTATTAAGCTAAGATATTATGTATTATATCTCTTATAGGGATCAAATGCTGGTAATAGAAAAACTGTACAATTCCACTGACTCTGTTACTAGCACCAAAAAATTTAATGAAAAATACGCTAACAAATTAGGTAAAATGGGCGTTGGCCAAATGGCTATTTCTGACTTTGCCCGTAAAATGCGACAAACTCATTTTTCAGAAGTATATATCGAAAGATACATTAAAGATGTTACTAAACAGGATATTGATCTAGATACTTTTTAGCATCAACTGGTTTTATTTTGTATTGAGCTAATTTAATCTTATCTAAATCAGCTAGACTAATCGCTTGTTCTACTAAAAAATCTCCAATAGCCGTTCGTCTTAAGTCTGTAAGCACCGCTCCCGTGCTCAATGTCTCTCCAAGATCATGTGCCAAGCTACGAATATAAGTGCCCGTAGATACTCTAGCTTCTAATACTAAATTTGGATAATTAAAATTTACTATTTTTAATCCATGTATAGTCACTCTACTTTTTGGTGGGGTTATTTTTTTACCTTGGCGAGCCGACTGATATAATTTTTTGCCGTCCACTTTTTTAGCAGAAAATATTGGTGCTGTTTGTTCTTGCTTACCAATAAACTCCGCAAGCTTATTTTCTAATTCTGCTAAATTAAATTCCTTAGCTGAAGTGGTTGTGGTCAAGTCACCTTCTAAGTCGTAAGTAGGCGAGGTAAAGCCAAATTTAATATCTGCCTGATAAGTTTTTGGTAAAACATGAAACCAATCTAGCATCCGCGTTGCCTTACCTGACGCTAAAATTAACAAACCAGAAGCTAACGGATCTAATGTACCAGCAAAACCTACTTTTTTGATGTCTAATAATTTACGCAAAACTGAAACAGCCCGAAAAGAGTTATCGCCTTTTAATTTATCGATCAGATAAACACCAGCTTGATTATCATCAAACATATTTAGCCACTGTTGTTCACTTAATTTTGGTCTCATTATTTTGAAAACTTATATAATAAACAAAAACTATCTTAACTGATCTACTATACTAAATAATCCAATAATTGCCAAATAAAGTAAAAATAGCTACTATAAAACTATTAGAGAGTAAAATAAGGGGGTGATAGATATGGGTAAATACTGTACTTGTCCTATATATTTTAATATTTTTGTTGGACTATTTTTAATAGCCTTAGCAATCATTGGTTTTATTAACCTATTTGATGTTTTGCTACCGTTATGGCTATCAATGATCATTTTAATTTTAGGGCTACTAATGATCATTTTAAACTCTATTAACAACTCTTATGTTAACGCTAACAATCTAGACATTGAACAAATAAATAAAATGCACGCTAATGAAGGTTATTAATAACAAGTATTAAAAACACCCTAAGCATAGGCTACGGCGAGCTCAGCCGAGTCGTCAAGGGGTGTTTTTTTATCGTAACTATTGAATATTAACAACAATTGGTGGTGAACTTATGAAACGATCATTTATATCCTTGATCATTAAATATAATTTATACACCCCTGGCTCATAATCGCTATTGCCCCAGTTAGTTATAATATCTTCTCCTGGATGTTCGATAAAAGCAAACCAATGAGAATGATCAGATGGGTCTAGATAATAAAAATCTATCTTTTTAATTTTATCTGGGTTAGTTATTTTTAAATGCGCAGTATAGGGTAAATCAGCTTGAGCAATGTTCATTCCATTATCTGGCGCTAACCATAATAAACTAAATTCATCGGAAGAACGATCACTCTGTAAATTAAACTCAATAATATCTTCTTGCCAATTTTCTAAACCATCAAAAGCCATAGCCTTTAACTGATGTTTGCCATTACTTAACAATGGATTAACCTGATAATTGAAACTAAAAGGTGAGTTAGTAGATTGTCCAACTTTTTGACCATCAATAAAATATTCTACTCGCCCTACACCAAGTGGCGCACTTGAATTTACCTGCAAGGTGAAAGTGTTATTTTTAACCGTTTGATTATTACTTGGATAACTAATATCAACACTAGGACGTAAATGTGCTAAATGAATATCATCATATTCCGTTGGCGGCTCTTCTGTTAAATAACCTTGTTCGTCTGCCCAAGCCTGCACGGGCTCTTCCCATAAACCATATTGCGAATCATGACTTGGGTCATCTAAAGGCGCTCCTAATGGATCATTACGATTTACATATTGCAAAATATTATGTACTTGTAAATATTTTCTTTCTTCAATTTGAGTATAAGGAGTATATTCTGTAGCTAATAATCCAGACATCTTATCTATCTTGATAATTTCTTCATCTGACAATTCCCCACAAACCATTGGTTTTCGGCAACTATTTAATTCTGTCTTAGCAAAACCTGCCACCGGTAAATTTTTAGTCAATTCACGCATTACTTTATTCCAAATGGGCCCAGCTACTTGTGAACCACTAGCTCCATTAGACATAGCAGAGTTATCATTATTACCAGCCCAAACACCGAGTGCTATTTGTGGCGTAAAACCAATAGTCCATGAATCTCGATAATCATTTGTAGTACCTGTTTTAGCAGCTACCGGACGATCTGGTAAAGTCAAATAATTACTCTCTCCAAACACATAAGACCTAGCCGCATTGTCTGATAAAATATCATTTAGTAATCTGACTTTATCTTTATCTAAAATTCTTCTGCCTTTATTGTCTTTATTATCCTCTATCTCTTTACCTTCAGAATCTTCAATAGCTAAAATTGGCAAAGAATCTTTATAAACACCCTCTCTGGCAAAAGACGCGTAAGCATTTACATGTTCTAATAATTTTACCTCGCCACCACCTAACACTAAAGACAAGCCATAACGATCTCTATCTCCTAAGGTGGTATAACCAAAATCTTTAGCTAATTTTACTACATTATCTAGACCAGCTAAGTATAAAGTTTTCACAGCCGGTATGTTTAATGACCCAGCTAAAGCCTGCCGAATGGTTACTGGCCCACGTTCTTCTAAATCATAATTTAATGGCCTGTAATCATCACCAGCCGAAGCAAAATTTGTTGTTAAATCAAACAACATTGTATCTGGACGATAACCTTGCTCAAAAGCAGTTAGATAAACCAAGGGCTTTAAAGAACTACCTGGTTGACGTTCAGCTAAGGTGACATTTACTTGTCCGTCTATTTCATCATTAAAATAATCACGAGAACCAATCATCGCTAAGATCTCACTGTTCTCAACGTTTAGTGCCACCAAGCCAGCATTAGAAGCATTAAATCTTTCTTGATTACTTTCGGCTAACTCATCAATAATTTCTTCAGCTTTTTGTTGTAATTCCCAGTCTAGTGTCGTAATAATTTTCCAGCCACTTTGCTCTATAACTGCTTCACCATATTCTTCTGCTAACAACTGCCTGATATACATCACAAAATGAGGCGCTTTAATATTTTCTTGGCGTTTTTTAAATTGCAATTCTTCACTCTTGGCATTTTCCGCTTCTAAGTCAGTGATAAGTCCCTGCTTAGTCATTAAGTCCAAGATTACATGCTGACGAGCAATTAAGCCTTCTTTGTTATTTCCATAAGGTGAAAAATAAGATGGCGCCTGTGGTAAGGCTGCTAAAATAGCACTTTCGGCTAAGGTCAAATCTTTAGCTGGCTTATCAAAATAATATCCAGCCGCTGACTCTATGCCATAAGCAGAACTACCATAAGGAATCTCATTAAAATATAATTGTAAAATTTCTTCCTTAGAAAACTTTTGTTCTAAACGAAAAGATAATATCCATTCTTTTATTTTTCTAGACAAGGCCCGTTCGTTGGTCAAAATAGCATTCTTTACAAATTGTTGGGTCAAAGTAGATCCGCCCTGTGCTCTCTTACCTTGCAAACGAGGCATAATTTGTCCACGCAATATTCCCCAAACAGAAATACCACCATGTTCATAGAAATTTTTATCTTCAATGGCAATGGTAGCATCAATAGCATATTGAGGTATTTGGTCCAGGGTAATCAGAGTTCTTTTTTCTGGTCCATGAATTTCATACAATAAAACTTCACCGGTGCGATCAAAAATTTTGGTGCTCAAAGGCACTGAACGATCCATAATTTTGTTCGGATCTGGAAGATCTTTGGAATACCAGGCAACAAGACCTACAAAAAATATACCACCAATAAAAAAGACTCCCAAAGCATAAGGCCATAAACGCCGTGCTAATCTTTTAGCCAAGCTACTATTTCTAAGCTTTTTTCTTTTGAAGTTAGGCCATCTAAATTTAAAAAACCGAGATTTTTTCTTGATTTTAATTGGCTTAATATCATGTATTTTATGATGCTGCCAGCCATTATCGTTCTTAAGTTGTCGTTTGTGAAAATTAGACATATTTCATTAAAATTATACTATAATAGAGTGTTATTATTAACCCTGATTCAAGGTATTTAAATTATACCAGAAATAAGCTATAATTTAAATATAATTAATTAAAAATTCCATTATTATGCCTAAAGTTAATACAGATCCGAAACAAATACAAGAGCTGCTAGATCGGGGTACTATTGTTGAAATTTTACCTAAAAAAGAAGACTTTGAAAAAAAATTATTAAGCGGTGAAAAATTAAAGCTTTACATTGGTTTTGATGCTACTGCACCAACCTTACATTTAAGCCACGCCAAAAATTTTATACTCTTAGAAAAATTTAGAAAGCTAGGTCATGAGGTTATAATTTTATTTGGTGACTTTACGGCTCGTATCGGTGATCCAACCGGCGAATCAAAAACGCGTAAACAATTAACGCGCAAAGATGTATTGAATAATGTAAAAAAATGGAAGAAATTAATCCGGCCATTAATGGGTTTTTCAGATAAAATAAATCCGCCAAAGATAATGTACAACAATGACTGGTTAGCTAAACTAAAGTTAGAAGATTTAATGAAGTTGGCTAGTAATTTTACTGTTCAACAAACAATTGAAAGGGATATGTTTCAAAAACGCCTTAAAGAAAACAAACCTATCCATTTACATGAATTCCTTTACCCAATGTTACAAGGCTATGACAGTGTAGCCATGGATGTAGATGTAGAAATATGTGGAACAGATCAAATCTTCAATGCCTTGGCTGGTCGCACATTACAAAGAAAAATAAACAACAAAGAAAAATTTGTAGTTGCTGTAACTTTGATGGAAAATCCAAAGACAGGCGAGCTAATGTCTAAGAGCAAAGGCACTGGTGTATTTTTAGATGTTTCTGCTAACGACATGTACGGACAAATTATGTCTCAACCAGATGAAATGATAGAAATATTATTTATTCACAATACTCATTTGTCTTTAAATGAAATTAAAAAAATAATCCAAGCAGCTAATCCAAAAGATGCTAAATTAAGATTAGCCTTAGAGATAACAAAAATATTTCATAGCGAAAAAAAAGCCCAACTAGCTGCTGATAATTTTACTAAAGTATTTTCTAAAAAAGAAAATCCAGATGAGATGCCAGAATTCAATGTGCAAATAGGAAAAATCAGTCCTATTGATTTACTAATTAAACTAAAATTTATTAGTTCAAAAGGTGAGGCCAGAAGATTGATTGACGGCGGAGGAATGAGACTGAATAAAGAAAAAATAGCTTCTTGGAAAGACGATATAAATATAAAATCTGGAGATATTATCCAAGCTGGCAAAAGAAAATTTGCTAAAATAAAATAATCCAAACTATAAAAACCCAGCTTTAAAGCTGGGTTTTTATTTTTACAAAATGTCTTAAGTGTTAATTACAATCCTTGCCTATAAAATTCAGCCGCGTCTTCTGGTAAAATTGGATTGATAATTAATCCTGATCCGATCTCTACTCCAGCCCAAACAGAACCCCGTGGCACTACCTTCATATATAAATGCTGGTCATTATCATTAATCACTTGATGAAAATAAAAATTATAAGGTAAATCTAACAAGCCAATCTTAATTAAAACATGTTTTAAAATTTTAGCCCAAGATTTCTTTTCAGCCACAGTTAACTCTGTAATATTATCTCTGTGTTTCAATGGCATGATCCAAATCTCATAATTAAATGTTGAAGCATATGGCGTAAAAGCAATGATGTTTTTATCTTTATACACTAAACGTGGACTTTTAGACTCTTTAGCAATCACGTCACAGTAAACACAGTGACCATGCTCTAATTTATATGCCTGCTGTCGTTGTGATTTATCAAATAAATGAGGTGGTAAAAATTTAGTAGCAAAAATTTGGGAATGAGCATGCTGTAAACTAGCCCCAGCTACACCACCATCATTTTTAAAAATTAAAATATATTCAATTTTCTTATTACGAGAAATAGCTCGCGTTCTTTCTTGATAAGCTGTCAATAAATTAGCAATATGAGTCACCGACAAATCCTCTAGTTCCTTAGTATGATCAGATGATTCAACAACTACTTCTTGTTGTCCGTAGGCTTTAGGATTATCTAAAGATACGGCTGGAAATTTATTAGGAATAACATTTAAACTCCAATTATTCTTACCACCTACCCGGTATAAGCTCTTGGTCTTTTGCAGAGATTCTGGACAAAAAACACAAGTTGTCAAAGGTTTATGATATTTCTTGGGTTTGATTGTATCATGTGGTCTTTTACCACGTTTTGGAGCAATAATAACATACTTCTCCTGAATATAATCTTTTCTAATTTCTGATTTTGGCATATATTTAAATTAATTTTTTGTAAAGCTTAATATACTCTTTGGCTGACTGGTCCCAAGAAAAATCTTGTCGCATAGCAGTGGACACCATCTTATTAAACTTCACTTTATTTTTATAAAGTCTAATCGCTTGCTCAAGTGCTTTTCTCATGGCTGTTTGAGTATATTTTTTAAAAACTATTCCAGTAATACTATGTTTCACTGTATCCTTAAGACCACCAGTGGCCCTGACTAATGGTAATGTACCGTAGCGCATAGCCATCATCTGTCCTAAACCACAAGGCTCAAATGCAGATGGCATTAAGAAAAAATCACTCCCAGCGTATATTTTTTGAGCCATGGCAATATTAAAAGTAATATTTGCAGATAATTTTGTAGGATATTTTTTAGCCAATTTTTTGAAAGCCTGTTCATGCTCAGGCTGTCCAGTACCTAATATAATAACCTGCACATCTTGTTTAGCTAATAATTTATCTAAAGCCGGCACTAAAATATCTAAACCTTTTTGATTAACCAAGCGACTCACTAAACCTAACACTGGCACATCCTCTTTTGGTAATTTCATTTCAGCCTGCAAAGCTTGTTTATTAAATTGCTTATTTATTTTTCTATTTTTGGCATTATACTTTTTATAGATAAACTTATCCTTGTTAGGATTAAATAGATCCAAATCAATACCGTTTACAATGCCAAATAAATGCTTTTTACGACGTAGTAAATAAGTTTCCAATTTTTCTCCGTATTCTTTAGTTAAAATTTCTTTGGCATAACTTGGGCTAACAGTATTTATCAGATCAGCTGATAAAATACCTATTTTCATCATATCAATTTTATCACCATCTTTATCATAATAATCCTCCATTAAGGCTGGAGTTAAATCATGATGTAGGCCTCCATAATCTACTATGTCTAAACTAGAAATTCCTTGATTAGCTAAATTATGAATCGTAAATAAAGTTTTGATGTTAGAAAAATTTTTATCTTCCAAACTATATTCATCAATAAAAGTTGGTAACAAAGCGGTATGCCAATCATGGGCATGAACTACATCTATTTTCCATTTCATTGATCTAATAGTTTCAGCGACAGCCTTGCTGAAAAAAACAAATCTTTCAATATCACCAATGGATCGAGAATAAACTCTGCCTTTCATATACCTTCGTCCCCCGACATAAATATCCTTATTTATAAATAATTTATGTTTAACTAAAAAAATTATGATTTTGGTACCCGGCAAAAAAGTCTGGTATAAATCAAATTTAGCTGGTTGGCCATCAATGTTAAACTTAATATTTTTTTTAACTAATTTGGTTTTAAATTTCTTTGCATCAATAACTCCATAAAAAGGTATAATCATACTAACATTTACACCTTGTTTAACTAGACTTTTTGGTAAAGCGCCCATGACATCACCTAGACCGCCTACTTTAACTAGCGGAGCCAACTCTGCACCAACGAATAATACGGACAATTTATTTTTATTTTGCATTTTTATTTATATTCAAATATTAACTAAACACTAGTATTATATCACATATCAAAAACATTAAAAAATCAAAAAACGACCCTTATTAAAGAAGAATCGTTTTTATAAATAGCTATTATTTTTCACCAATAAATTGCAATATTTTATCAACCAGACTCTCATCTGGTAATTTATTTGTTTCTATAATTAGATATTCTAGCTTACTTTGCTTTATTAGTTCTTTAAATAGCCGTTGCTGTTTTATGTAGTCTGTTGGAGCTTGAGCTATTTTTTCATAATGGGGGTAAAGATTTAGCCGATCTTGTAAACGAGCCTGTATAATTTTTTCATCTTCTGGAAAAGTAACCAAGATTATTTTAGTGTTTAATTTTTGTAAACGATTTTCTATAGCTGAAAAATCACCTTGTCTGCCGGCAGGCAGGAAATTTTGATTATTGTATAATTTTTGGTAAACTGCTTCGCTAAGATGAAACTTTTCTAGCATTACATTGGCCTCTTTTAATTCTTCGGTCAATTCTAGATACTTTTGCAAAGCTACTTGACCATATTTTGTACCAAAAATACCGACATCGCAATTAAACCAATGACAACCATCTAAAATTTTATTGCCACTGTTATATTTTGGCTCAATGTGGTCATAGACCTGACTCATTAGCCAACTCTTACCAGTTAATTCTGCTCCTTCAAAAATTATTTTGTGTGACATATCTTATTGTAAATTTATTTCTTTCTTTTCTTCTTTAATCAATTCTAAATACTTTTCAACTTCCTTAAATAAAGCATGCACTGAATCATCTTTGTGCATATAAAATAAAAATACTGCCGTGCGTAATGCTGTCCATGCTTGATAGAGATTCATTCTTTGAAAAAAATTTGCCTCAATCTCAGATAACTCTTTATTAAAATACGCTTCTACAAAATATTTTTTTATTTGGTTTATTTTATCACGAGAAAAAAACCGATGACCCATAAAATCTACCTGTTGCAAAAATGTACCCAAATCTGTCATTGGATCGCCTATAGCCACATCGGTAAAATCAATCATCCGCAAATGGTCGGTGACTAAACTTTCTATAATTACGTTTTCTGGATGATAATCACCATAAATCAAATGAGGCTCTAGTGATTTATTAAACTCTTTTTCCCAATTTTTTATATCAGACACAACTTTTTTTACTTGCTGCCCAAAATCTTTATCATGCTTCATTAGATCTGGCAAAAAATGTTTTGGCGATGGGATCATGTTAGCAACTGAAAATTTTGGCCAAGCAAAGTTATGATCAACTGGCAAATGATGTAGCTCATGCGCCCAGCCCGCTGTTAATTTGAGTGCATTATTTAAATCTAAACTATCATCTTCTTGAAAATGAGCAAATAAACTCTTCCCTTCTGATGCTTCATAAAAAAAACCTTTTTGCTCATCTACAAAAAATAAAGGGCGAGTAACTTGAAACTTTCCTTGATTAAAACCATTGTTATACAAAAATGTTAACTTTTCAAAAGCTGCCTTTCGAGAATTATCTGAATGACCGGTGGCAAAAACGTGTAAAGATTTATTTTTAGCCTCTGTACTAAGATAATCTATTTCATAGCCAACCACAAAAACAACGCCAGTCTTACCAATATGATGTTTATAAGGCGTTAATTTAATTTTCTTAATTTTACTAAAATCTGGATAATACTCTGCTAACCTTTTATTCAATATTCTAGTAACAAAATCTTGGTCGGCTAATTTAACAATTTGTTCTTTATCCTTCTTTGAAACTTCTGATTTCTGCATGGTATTTTATATTAAAAATTTATTTATGATATTTACGCCAATGTGTTTCCCAGGTGTTTTTCTTGATTTGAATATACAGACGCTCCGCTTTTAATCTTTGACTGGTCTTTATTTTATGTAAAGACCTAACACTACGCACTAACTCCTCACTACCATTATCTATCATATCTGGATTCCAAGTCAAAGGAGAAAAATCTGAGGGCTTAGTGGCTGAAGCCCACCAAAAAGTACAAGAAGCTAGCCCCCTGTCTAAATGCCAACGAGCCCATTTCCAACTTGAATCTTTAGTATTTTGATTTACTATTTTAATAGCTAATTTTGTTAGCTTCCATAAATCTCGATGAATTTTATTTTTTGGGTCTTGCCATAAAGCAAAGGCTACGCCTTTTTTTAACTCTTTTGCTGTGGTTTCCCAAGAAGCTGTTAATAATTTAACTTTTTTAACTTTATTATCTGTTAAATTATTAATATATTGACTGACGCTTTGAATGCTTAAGTGATCATCTTGTAAAATCTTTTCTAAATGTCCTTGCCAGTCTTTATGAAAATGTCCATACATTTCGCCGTCTGTTCCTGTGATGATTGTCTCTGTTTTTTTGTTTTTTTGTTTTAATTTTTTATAAATTACTTCAGCTGGGTAGCTTTTAGAAATCTTACGATCTCTAAAAATAACTTTTAAACCAACATTTTTGATTTCATATAAAATATCATCTTCTTTTTTTGAATCAAGGTTGATAGCATCTAAAACGATCCATTGATAACCAAAGTCTTTTACAATCTCGGCTACCTTTTTACTATAAGCCATTTCTGGCATATAAAAACCAACTGGTTTTTTAAAAAAATATTTACTTAAAATTTCTTCGTTAAGTAAAATTTGCCTTTTAATCTCTTCCGTTGGTAACAATGGTAATAAAGCGTGATATTTAGCTGAACCGGTTAATTCTACTTTTCCTTTTTTTATCAAAGCCTGCAAAAGCTTTAACAAGTCCGGACGAAATTCCTCTAATTGCTCCACTAAAGATCCAGTAATGTTTAAGGTGGTTATAAACTTTGGGTACTTATCTAATAAACCAAATAAATACTCATAGCTTTCACTAGAAGCCTGTTCGATAACCCCCTTGTCCTGCCAAGGTGGCTGATAGATGTGTAAAAAATTAACCCAATTTATTTTTTTCATGACTTTTCTTCTTCATGTTTAAATTTTTTAGCTTTTTTGTATAAATCCAAATATCTTTGAGCCGGTAAATCCCAAGAAAATGAAACCCTCATCCCCCGACGCATTAAATCTTTCCAAGTGTTTTTATATTTATATGTTTCTAGAGCCCGAGTAATGGCTACTAATAATTCTTGGGAATTATAATTTTTAAAAGTGAAGCCATTGCCTTTTTTGTAATCTATAGGATCAAAATTAACCACTGTGTCTGACAGACCACCAGTAGAACGCACAATTGGCACACAACCATAACGAAAAGCAATCATCTGAGTAGTACCACAGGGTTCGAATCTAGACGGTAATAATAAAAAATCACCACCCGCATAAACCAAAGATTCTAATTTACGATTTACATAAAATGGTAACTGACATATTTTACCAGGAAATTTCTTTTTCATCTTATTAATCCGCTCAATTAGATTTTTGTCTCCATCGCCCATAATAATTACCTGCACATCACGTAATAAAACTGTAGACAAAATATCCAGCAATAAATCAAACCCTTTTTGTTCGGCAATACGAGAAGTAAAACCTATAATCGGCATACGATCATCAACTGGCAACTTAAATACTTTTTGTAAATGACGCTTGTTAACAATCTTACGATGTATGGTATCTACTGAGTATCTTTTCTTTAATCCTGGGTCAGTCTGAGGATTATAATTATTATAATCAATACCATTTACCACACCAAAAAGTTTATGTTTACGATTAACTAGAATACGATGTAAATCTTGACCAAAATTCTTTTTGATTATCTCATCAGCATAAGTTTCAGATACAGTATTGATAATATCAGCATATAAAATACCTCGTTTAGCAAAATTGGTATAATTTATTTTTCGATCTTTAAATAAAGGTAAAGAACCCTTTCCTTTGTCTCGATATTTTACTGGAATCTCCCACCAATTTATACCAGCCTGAAAAGTTAAATTATGAATAGTAAAAACAGTCGCTGTATTAGCCAAGGTTTTACTACGATTAAAACGCTTTTTCTTTAAATAAGGAATAAGCCCCGTGTGCCAATCATGACAATGAATAATGTCAGCTTTAAATTTTAATAAAGATATTAATTTAAGAGCAGCTACATCGAATAAATAAAACCTAGCACCCTCATTGTCTGATACATACGGCCACTTTTTACGACCAAAATATTTATCGCAACGCACAAAATAAACAGACAATCCAGGCATTAATTGACCACGGTAGTAACTAACGCTTACGGTATTTTCTTTATCAATTTGTAATTTTACGTCACTATAAATTTTTTCTAGCTTATGCTTCTTTCTATCAATAAGCTTGCTATACAAAGGCGTAATAGCAATAACATTGTGCCCTAAACGATGTAAACTTTTAGGCAATGAACGAGCTACATCACCTAATCCACCTGTTTTAGAAAAAGGATCTAGCTCAGCTGAAACTGAAACAATTTTTAATGGTTTCATATTTTATTTTACTAATTTCTTATTAAAGAAGGCCCCACAGATAGCCGCTGCCACCGCATCAGCCGCATCATCTGGCTTGGGAACCTCTGCTATATGTAAAATCGCCTTAACCATCAGACCAACTTGTCTTTTGTCTGCATTACCACTACCGGTCACTGCTTGTTTTATCTGTAAAGGCGTAAATTCTAAAATATCTATTTTATGTTTTTTAATAGCTAGGATAACCACACCACGTGCTTGACCAACATCTAAGGCAGTAGTCACATTACGAGCAAAATATAATTTTTCTACTGCTACTAAGTCTGGCTTGTGTTTAAACAATAATTCTTGCATGGTCTGATAAATAATTTCCAGACGAGTCGGTAGGTCTTCTGTTTTAGCTGTTTGAATGCTACCAGCTTCTATAAAAGTAAGCTTATTGCCATTTTTTTTAATTACTCCAAAACCAGTGTCAGCTACACCTGGGTCTATACCGAGAATAATTTCATCTGTATTTAATTTTGTTGCCGAAATACTCATTAGATGTCAGCATTAGTATACACATTATTAACGTCATCGTCATCGTCTAGTGCCTCTAAAATCTTCAAAAGCCTTTCTTCATCTTTTACTGGTACTTTTTCTTTGGCTAAATAAACAATGTCAGCACTACTAGTTTCTAGATCTAAGGTTTGCAATTTATCTTTAAGCTTAGACAGCTCATCTTTATTGGTAATTATTATTATTTGCTGATCATGCCTAATGATATCTTCTGCTCCGGCTTCTATAATAGCCAATTCTTGATCATCATCTAGCTCTGGCTTAAGTAATGCAATTTCACCCTTCATTTCAAACATCCATAATACACTGCCACTATTACCTAAATTACCACCACACTTAGTGATGATGTGTTTAATATTAGAAACTGTGCGGTTTTTATTATCTGTTAAAACATCAATGATAATTGCCACTCCTTCTGGACCATAAGCTTCATATAATAAACTATCAATTGCGCCTTCGCCGCTAACACCAGCAGCTTTTTTTACAGCTCGCTCAATATTATCCCTGGGCATACTTAAGCCCTTAGCCTTATCAATGGCCATGCGTAATTTAAAATTAGTATCTACATCAGGATTACCACGAGCCGCCACAGCAATATTTTTAGAAAGCTTGGTAAATAAATTACTACGCTTGGCATCTTTAATATCTTTAGCGCGTTTAATTGTTGACCATTTAGAATGTCCGCTCATAAATTGGAAGCTTAACAATTTAAAAGCATAAATATTATCTATTTATGCCTGTACATTATTATCATCTTAGCAAAAAACCCTGAAAAAATCAATCATTAATAAAACATAGAAAAAGCTTCTTGACGAAAATGATGATCCGTAATAAGATAAGTTTGCTATAGTAATTTACATTAATTAATCAGTCAAAAAAATCAAATTTTGATATAATAATCCCCGCATCCATGCCTGGTGGGGATTTTTTAATCCCCATCTTGAGCAAAGCCGAAACGGTGGGGATTTTTTCTTTGATTTAAATAAATATATTAATATACTACTTATAATGATGTCTGATCAATTATTGACTGCAATTTAAAATCAGATAAAGCCTCGCCAACTAGCCCTAGTATATTTTCAGCCTGCCAAGTAAATACCTGGTAAGATTTAACATCTGAACTTAGATAATATTTCACCATTATTGTCTTATCAATAACATCTGACTCAGCCGAAAATAAAGAGTAGGCTAGCGGTAAATCAAAATAATAATCATCACGATAAAAACGAATTAAATGTTTATCTGACAATAAGTTGGAGTTTAACTTTAGCTCTAAAATATTATTTTGATTATCAAAATAACTGTCAAAAATTAAATTATAATTGTCTTTAAACTGTTCTTCTTGTTCTGATAATACTTCTGTTAAAAACAAACCTTCTGCAACCTGTTCTTTATTCTGGAATAATAAAATATCGTTTTTGGCCCAAATTAAAGAATATTTTTGTAGTTTATCGCCCCAACGACTATTCATCATGACCTTTCTTTCGGTTGAAAAAAATGTTGCATTAGTAGCTGCCATATCTACAAAAAAGTTTTTATAATCTATTAAAATATAATCAACTAGTGGTAAGTCAAAATCTTCTATCAAAAACTGACCACCACCAAAATAACTATAACTAACAGGGTACACTGTTTCTCTGCTACTTAAGTCTGGTAAAAATGATGTGCTAGCCGCAATAGTAGCTTGGTCTCCAATTTGTTCTAAGACCTCTTGTCGATAATCAAGCCCTTGTTTATCAAATGGGTAAGTTAATAAACTTTTTATAGGGGATAAGAAAATAGCTAGATAAATTACCGTGGTAGCTAATAATAAATAAATAAAACTTTTATGCTTAGAAAATTTCAAACTGTGCAAAGAAAAAATAAAGCAAATAAAGATACTTGGTAAAATAAATAAACTGTAGTGCGTATAAAATATAATTGACGCAAAACTAGTAGCCGTTAAAAGAGTAGCTGAAAATGACACTAGAGATAAAAGTAAGTACTTTGATTTTAAGAGTGGTAAAAATAAAAATGGCCATAAAACAATTAAAGCACTGCTTATATTTTGCCAACTAAAGACATGCAATAAGACTTTAATAGGATGAGAAACAAATGACCAAGCAATGGATAAAACATCCGAACCTCCCAGCCAACCATAATAAGCTAAAAATTTATAAGCTCCGTCAGGAGAGAAATAATCTATTATTCGTAAGGCGACAAAAAAATAAATCAACGAAATGATGGGTACTAAATACTTCCAACGCCAATCTTTTTTATCTAAAAATGCTAAAATAGAAAAACCTAACAAGAATAAAGAAACATCTTCTCTGATTAATAACGCTATGGCAAATAAAACTATAAATGGTTTAAATTTATTTTCTTGATAAAAATAAAAACACCAAAAAAAGAAAAATGGAGCAAGGGTTAATAAATGAAACTCATAGATATTAGCATAATGCACAAAAGGATTTAACAGCCAAAATATAGCCACGCTTAAAGCTAATAAATTATTACGTGAAACTTTGTGAGTAATTAAATATAGTGGCCAAGCAGCCAGAGCCAAAGAAAAAGACTGGATGATTAACAAATTTTCTGGGCCAATTTTTAAAGCATAGATTGGTAATAGTAAAAAAATAATTGGCGTAAAATGATCAGCTAAATAAGTGTGTAAATTAATAGTCATCTCCAGCCAATTACCATTTAGGGTGTTGTAGAAAACCTGGTTAAAAATACTAAGATCAAAATTGTTATAGATGAAATAATCAAGCTTTAAGAGGCTTAAATAGCCAAAAAATAGCCCGTAGGCGATAATTAATAGCCATAGTAGTTGTTTACTATATTTATCGATAAATAAGCGAATTTTAGACAAAAAAAGCATGTTTAAATTATAACATAGCTAAAAAATGATACCTATTGACAAAATCTATAAAATATGGTAATATATAGACAATATAAAGTTCTATAATAACAAAACAACGAAGAGGAGTTCAAGATGAAAACGCTGAAAAAAATGGTGGCTTTTTGTTCATTATTAGCAATGATGCTGATTTTGAGTAATTGCGCCGGAACAGTCCGACCCGCCTATCATGGTGGAGAAGACTATGATGAAAAAAAATCTGAGTGGAGATTTGAAAACACCAGCGAAGATGAACGCTATATGGTGCGCATCAAACAAGAACCAGGAATGCATTATATGGAACTCAACACAGGATGCTCTCACAGTGAATCAATCGCCAGAAGAGATCAGATCACTATTCTGGTCAAAACGTGGGAGGAAAATGGTTGGAGTAGCGAAGAAATTGTGGCACCGATCAAGCGCACCGCCAGATGGGGTGGTGTACAGGTCGTCAGGATTGATGAGATGCTATTACGCAACATAGTGTTGCAAAGTGGTGTAATCATCAATTCGACACGCTGGAAGTGTCGTATCTGGGACAGTAAAGGACATCAATATGGTGTTCTGAATGTCGGCCAGGTTAGCGAGATGACCGCTATGACACCTGGTAATATCACCATTTATTACCAGCCAATCAATGCTTCCCAAAACCGGAAGATGAAATATGTAACTCGCATCAATAACATTAAAAAGGATGCCGAGTTAAACGGGCGGCTCGTTGATTGGGTGATTAGCATCGAGTAATCGTCTCTAAGAATCAAAAACCCGCGTTTGAAAACAAACGCGGGTTCTTTTTATACTTAAAATAAATTAAGGTTGTGTAACTCCACCGCCACTAGTACTACCAACTACTGCTCCTAATACAAATGTAGCAATAGCATAAGCAGCCACAACTATTACTAAACCAATAACTGCATTTGATATAGTCTGTTTAGCAGAATCTACCTTTGTAGCATTTCCAGCTGAAGTCATCCAACGAAAACCACCTAAGATAATCAACACAATAAAAATCATTGCTAACAAGCTCAAAATTGCATTAATCACAATGGCAATCATATCAATAACACTACGATCAGTATTAAGTCCAGCCTGGGCAGCGGCAGCATCTAATCCATCCTGCGCTGCTGACGCAGCTGCTTGCATTGGTAATAATAACAAAAATGTAAAAAATATTTTATGTTTCATGTTTATTTTGTTAAAAATACTTAATATAAACTATGCTAAAATATATCAATAAGTTGCTTGATAAACTTCTCGTAAAACAAATCTAGCAATAGCATAAGCTGCTAATACTATGACTAATCCTACAACACCAGCGCCGATCAGATTTTTAGCTTCGCTTACTTTTTCAGTACTACCTTGAGAGGTCATCCATTTAAAACCACCTAAAAGAATAATTAAAGTAGCGATGATTCCTAAGAATCCTAAAACTACATTAATAATACTAGCAATAGTTGTCTTTAGATCTTGCGTACCCAAATGTACAGAATCTAAATCATCATAACCAAGATCACTAAGATCAGCTGAAGCGGCCATCGGAGCTAGTAATAATAAACTTGTAATTATTTTGTTCATCTGTTTGTTTTTTGATTTATTATACCGGTACTATTTTAATCTACACTTTAGTAGGTCACTTGCATGACCTACTATAGTCTAGACTATAATAAGCCTGTTATGCGGTTGTTGCCTCATAAACATTTGTCAAAACAAATCTAGCAATAGCATAAGCTGCTAATACTATGACTAATCCTACAACACCAGCACCGATAAGTTTTTTAGCCTCATCTACTTTTTCAGAACTACCTTGAGAGGTCATCCATTTAAAACCACCTAAAAGAATAATTAAAGTAGCGATGATTCCTAAGAATCCTAAAACAACATTAATAATACTAGCAATGGTTGTCTTTAAATCTTGTGTACCCAAGCCTGTAGATGTTAAATCATCAACACCAAACGGATTGGTAGCAGCTGAAGCGGCCATTGGAGCTAACAATAATAAACTTGTAATTATTTTGTTCATTTTTTCACCCCCTTTCTATAAAAACATAATTTCATACAATTATTATAAAACAAAAATGTCATTTATTCAACCTAAGATCCTGAGCCACCTCTAACAACGGCATCAAATATAAAATTAACAACTGCGTAACTTAAAAATATAGCAGTTAAACCAATGACCGCCCAAACCAATGTGTCTTTGCCACGGCGTACCCTATCAGCATTACCAGATGAAGTCATCCAAGTAATACCTCCGATAACAATCATAATTAAGGCTACTGCCCCCACTACACCCAACATTCCTCTAATAACACCACCAATTAATGTTGGAAAATCACTAGCACTACCCTCTAATGGATTATGTAGTGCCGTGCCCGCTTGGACACACCAAGGTACGCTCAATAAAAACAAGGTAAATAAAATATTTTTCTTTTTGTTTAACATATTATAAGAATTAAATTATAAACATGGCGGTTCAGGTGGACAAGTGGTGTCAGCATAAAATTCTGCTGTTATACCATCATCCCATGCACACACCCCTATTTCTATTTCCAAACACTCTACAACATTACCATCTTGAATACCAAGGCAACAACCAGGATCAGCATGATAACCATCTTGGCACATTCCCACCTCGTCACAAGAAACATTAAACCAAGCAGCATTAGGATCAAGATTATGACAAGCCACTTCTGATTCTTTAGTAATACATGATTGTATGCCATTCACACAACAACCAACGTACTCAGTTATATTAATATCAATATTTAAAGAATTAGTCTCTTGAATTAACTCTTTAATGGGTAGTTTATTTGCATTAACACATAGGTCATTTGGATTTGAACAACCATCAAATTTACCATCTCCAACAACATCTTCAGCGATACTTTTATCAAGACACAACCAAGTATCTTCTTCTAGCCAATTTTGTAATTGGCATTTTGGCACACATAAACCATTGTAAGCATCTTGCTCTATTGGAAATTGATGCCCAGTGCAAACATAATTTTTTTCATGCTCATTACATTGTTTGTGTATTGGCTCGGTACCGCACATAGCAACTACCTGGTCATCAGCATTTAAAATATCATTAATAAAAAATTCAACTAATAAAAAACTACTAAAAGTAATTACCATGGCAAACATAGTGTGCCACATTATTTGTTGTCCGCGCTTTATCCTTTCCATGTTACCATAAGAGGTAAGTAATTGGACGCCACCCCAAATAAAATACAATAGAGCTGCCACACCAATTGCGCTAATTAAAAATTTTGTAAGTAAAACAAAACTAGTTGCTACTTCATCAAGACTACAATTTAGCCCCCCTTTTACGCAACTTAACTTATCCAAAAATCCAGCACTAGCCATACTTGGCATAGCTAACAAAGAAAATAAAATTGCTAAGTTTAATACTTTTTTCATATTATTAAAAAATTATCGTGCTTGATAGGTACGGCGAATGCGCTGAACCAAAAACCCTAAACCACTTTCATCAAGATTAAGCTCTCCTGATAATAGGTCTTCTATAAAATCTGCCATATACATTTCTGCTGCTGTAAGATCATAACCCTTGTACCAATTATCTGCGGCTAAAACTTGTGAAGCAAAAACTCTCACCTCATCATCTTCTAACTGATCTTTTATTAAGGCTCTTAAGGCTGTTGGTTTTTTATTAGTATCTAAATAATTAACCACCAAATCTTTACTAGTTGCACTTTGAATAAAATTCCAAGCTGCGTCTTTATTTTTTGATTTTTTCGGAACAACGTTTATCCAATAATTGCTATAATATTTATCACCCTCTGCACCTCTGGTTTTAGGAAAATTAGTTATATCCCAATCAAACTGGACGCCTCGTTTACGTAATTCGTCAGCATGATAACTATAACCAAAAAAATAAGCTAACTTACCTTGTGTAAATATTTCAAAGGCGTCTGGTAAACTATCATCCCAAGAAAATACTGACTTATTAGGATTAGCAAAATCTGTATAAAAACCAATTGCCTCTGCCATGTACCGTGTTGAGTCCTTACTTTGTAAGGGATTAAAATTACTCCCTTTCAGCTCAACATCATTTTGCATCATAATACTGGACAAGATATCAAAAAAACGAGGAATGTTATCTGTGCCACCCATGGCTACACCAGCCTGTATAATTCTATTGCCAGTCCCTATCTTAGAAAGACCATCTTTTTGAATCTGTTCAACTAAATCATGAAAATCTTCTATTGGTTCGGGAATATTTGAAGCTGTTAATAAATCTGAATTATAAAAAGTAACCAATGAATCAACAGAATATGGTAAGCCGTAAATTTCTCCTTCTCTAATTACATTATCATAAACAACACTAACATAACGATCTTTAATATCACGCAAAGATAAACTATTAATAGTTTTTAACACTGGCACGGCTTCTTTTTTAATAGTGCCCTGCATTTCTAAAATAGGAATTTTAACGCTTTTTGGAATTGCCTGTAAACGCTCTTGATATTTTGGTAACCAAGAAACAGGGATCATGAACAAATCAGGCACTCTGTCTTCCCAGGCTGCTTCTAATAATTTTTGTTCATACTCATCATAACGAAAATTTTTGTATCTCACCTTAATAGTTGGATGGGTGTCCTGATAAGCATTGATTACACTAGCCATCTGCCCCGGCGTATCCCAAACTCCCCAATACTCTAAAGAAATTGGCTTAAACTCTTCTTTATTGGTAATGCTTTGCTTACAACCAAAACCAGTGGTCATGATGAACACTCCAAATAAAATAATAGTAAGAATTCGCAGTCTAGGCATAGCTTATAAATTTTTTAAATACCTCTTTAATAAAGTCTTTAAATCTTTTCTGTCACTTGCATATTCTAAATTCGCTTTTAACAAATTCCATGGATCCCCAGTAGTTAGCCATTCTCCATCTTGTACTTCTTTAGCGTAAAACTCTCCGCCCGCTTTAATGTAGTCACGGATAGCATCAACAATCCATAATTCATTGCCTTTTCCTAATCTTGTCTTCTTAAGTATTTCTATGATGTCTTGATTCAAAATCATCCGACCAAAATCAGCTAGCTGAGAAGGTGCTTCTTTTATACTTGGCTTCTCAATGATGCCGTCTAATTGCATGGTTTTTCTATCTTTAATACTAACGATTCCATACCTATCAACTTGATTACGTGGCACTTTTTGTACCCCGATCATTAAATGGCCTGTTTCGTTATAGTCATCAATCATTTGTTTGGCAAATGATGTTTTTGATTTAACTAAATCATCTCCCCAAACATACATAAATGGCTCATCTTGAACTAAACTGGCTGCAGATAAAACAGGGGTACCATTGCCATAGGGTCCTTTTTGGCGGATATAGATAAAATTTGCCATTTCAGAAATTTTTCTAATCTCTTTTAGCTTGGCCATCTTACCCGATTCAGCTAAATCGTGTTCTAAAGCCCATGAATAATCAAAATGGTCTTCGAGTGGTTTTTTGTCCCATTTTGTAACCAAAATTATATCTTCTATCCCTCCAGCAACCAGCTCTTCAACTACAAGTTGAATAATTGGTTTATCAACAATGGGCAACATTTCTTTTGGCATTGATTTAGTAGCTGGCAACAATCTTGTTCCGGAACCAGCCACAGCAATAATTGCTTTACGAACTTTTTTCATGACTATATTATACTAAAAATAGCAAAATATGTAAACTAAAAAACTTATCTTCTTTTATATCCTTACTACGTGTCTAAAATCTTTCTTACTAAATCTAGAGCTTCTCCAATTTTACTATCTACACTTCTTTGCCCGTCAATAAAAAAATAATTTTTGTGCTGCGACCAAACCTCTTGCGAGAGTAATTCCATTTTCTTTGCTTGCTCTAATGACTCAATACGATGCCCGTTACCTGCTGAGCTATATTTATCTGAATCAGCTGTTGCCAAAGACTCTAAATGAAGTACTGCGTGGTATCGTAATCTTTCACTGGTCACATCAAGATTAAGTAATAATTGTGCTTGCCCCAAGCCTCCAGGTAAAAAAACCGCCGCGTCCAAAGAGCCTCGATCACAAACTAACACAGAGATTCCCTTTTCTTTAGCCTGTAGTATAGCTGTTTCTTCAAGAGATTTTTGCAAATGAAAAACAGCGTATTCAAATGCTGTTTGCCAATCTTCAGACCAAGAAATGTCTTTGTTCGGTTCCAAAAAACCACCACTCAACAAAATAGTCGCTGCTTCTGGCACAATAATAATATTTGCACCAAGCTCTTTTTCTAGAGCCTCGAGAAAAGTAGTCTTTCCTCCACATGGACCGCCAGTGAGAACTATTTTTTTCATGTTTTTATTAAATGTTCTTTATTATGTGCCTTAAGATCAAAGAATATCTTAAGAGCAACTAACAATATAGCCACTAATATTTGACTATGCAATAACATCAGTAAAAAACCACCAAATATAATAGCTAGTTGCATTATTATGATGCGAGCATACGGAGCACCCATTTGTTTACCTAAGGTTGTTTTGCTGTATTCTTTTTTTTGATAAAAATTAACTACAAATGAAAAACCATGACTAATAAATATAAATGCCAAAACAATATAAATATCTTTGAAATAAATTATTAAATCTGATTGATTCATTACCATCAACATGCCTCCTGGATTAAATAAGACCATGATAAACATCAAATGAGCCATCATAAAAACCGAGTAATGGAATATAAAAAATATTACCAATGGCACAGAAAGTGGACCACCAATTTTAAACATCTTGAAAATATTAAAAATACCTATTGCTGCTGATTCTGCCCAATATAGAAAAAAGATACTGAAAATATTCCAATCAAAAAATATAATCCCAATAATCGGAAATATATTAACCAATAATAGTATACGCGTACTCATCGTTGTCTGTATTTTTTTCATATTTTCATTATAACAAAAAAACCGGCAACCCAATAGATGTGTTACTGATTATGTATAAAATATCAATAATTACGAGCTATTATCTAACTGATTTATATCCATTAGCGACTCCATGTTTAGACAAAACAATTTGCCATAATTGAATACGTCTAGCTCGAAAACTACCAGCACAGGACAAAAGATAATATTTCCACATACGATAAAAACGTTCGGAATAATTTTGTTTTATCCCTGGCCAAGCCTTATCAAAATTAGCAAACCAAGCCATCAATGTCTTATCATAATCAGGACCAAAATTATGCACGTCCTCTATCACAAATAATCCCTCAATTGCTTTGCCGATCTGAGTCATAGATGGCAACATGCTATTTGGAAAAATATGTTTATTAATCCAGGAATCAGTCGCTTTGACTGACTTATTACCAGCTATAGTATGTAACAAAAATAAACCATCATCTTTTAATGACTTACTAGCAACCTTCATAAAAGTACGGTGGTTTTTATAGCCCACATGTTCAAACATCCCGATTGAAACAACATGGTCAAATTTTTCATTAATATTACGATAATCTTGTAACCTGGTTTCAGCGGAATATTTTTTATACATCTCGTCGGCTAGTTCTTTTTGTTCTCTGGAAATAGTATAGCCAACTGTATGAGCATCATATTTTTCAGCAGCATAGCCAATGAAACTGCCCCAACCAGAACCAATATCTAATATACTCTGTCCAGTATTAAGTCCAATCTTTCTACAAACTAAGTCTAATTTTGCTTCTTCTGCCTCATCTAAATCTTGTACGTCTTTCCAATAACCACAAGTATAGGTAAGGCGTTTATCAAGCATCTGACGATATAAAGCATTACCAATATCATAATGCTTTTCACCTACTTCAAAAGCCTTGGATTCTCTACCTGGATTTAAAACAAAATTCCAGGCAATTCTAAGCATTAAGTCTAAATTTTTCTTAATGCGTTCATCTAAATTTGCTTTGAGAACCTTATGAAAAAACTGATCAAGTTTTTCACAGTCCCACCAACCATCCATATAAGACTCGCCAAGCGCTAAAGAACCACCTCTTAAAACTCGGCTATAAAACTTATCGTTGTGTACTTGCGGATCATAAACATTTGATCCATTGATAGTAATGCCGGTACCGGTCAATAAAGAGTCAATGATTTTTTTTGCGTTTTTCATATG
This sequence comes from bacterium, assembly GCA_018653315.1. Lineage (GTDB taxonomy): Bacteria > Patescibacteriota > Patescibacteriia > UBA1558 > GWA2-36-10 > JABIAL01. The sequence continues at coordinate 31,057 of JABIAL010000021.1, read as the reverse complement.
ATTTAAATTAATTTAAAATAAACATTGGCGGAGGCGGAAGGATTCGAACCCTCGGTCCCTTGCGAGACATTGCTTTTCGAAAGCAACGCATTAAACCACTCTGCCACGCCTCCAAAATATAAATTATCATTATTTCCGCCTCTGGCGGGATCGCCTTATTACCTGCCTGCCGGCAGGCAGGAACCACTCTAGCACGCCTCCATAAAATAATGTTACAATATCTATGTTATGTTAGCATTTTCCAATATAAAAGCAAAGATAATTTCTACTCAAGTTTATTGGCTAATTTTAGCCTTTTTTTCTGTTAGACTATTATCTTTTACTTTAAGAGATGCTGTTTTTTTACAAGGCCTAGTTGTTATTAGTGCTTTAATAATACTAATTTACTTATTTAATAAAAATTGGCATTATGCCTTACAGTTTTTATTAGCTGAATATCTACTTGGTGGCGTAGGACATTTTTTTGAATTAACTGACATGTCATTGAGAACTTTATTAACTATAGTTTTCTTGATTTTATATTTTTCTTATAGTCTAAAACACAAAGAATTATTACAGCTGCCAAAAAAAATAGTTTATAGCTTATCAATATTTTTTGTCATCATATTTGCCGCTGCATTGATTGGTTGGCAAAATCATAATCCTCTGCCACTAATCATTCAGGATTTGATTCCGATAATTTTTATTTTCTTAATCTTTCCTCTTTATCACTTTTGGAAAAATAAAAATAACAAAATCTTTTTAGCGCGATTGCTTTTTGTCTGGTTAATAAGTAGTGCTTCCTGGACTTTATTTAATTTTATTTTATTTACTACTGATCTAGCTGTACTTCATCAACCTTATTATAATTGGTTGCGCGATTTTGCCTTAGCTAAAATCACTGCCTCTAGCATTTATTTCTGGCGCATAGTTTTTCCTGAGCAATTGTTACTGGTGCCCGTGATTTTGATCATCTCTACGGCTTGGTTAAAGTATAAACATAATTTTTATTTAGTTTTATTATTGTTAAGTGGTTTAATTTTTAGTTTAAATATTTCTCGCGCTTATATTTTGGGGTTACTACTCGGTTTATTAATTTTGAAATATAAAAATAGCTGGAGAAGCTGGTTTAAAATACTTATTTTAAATATTCTAATTATTTTTAGTATATTTACGATAATAAATATTGTCAGCAGCCAAGGTGCAGATAATGGCTGGGGAATTTTAGGTATAAAATTTAGTGGCATTACCGCACCCCAAACAGAGGTCAGTTCACAAAGCCGAATGGAGCTATTGCCGCCTATTGTAGACATGATAAAAGATGCGCCTATCTTGGGACAAGGCTTGGGACAGAGCGTAATTACTGATGAAATAAACACTCGTCATTTTGATTGGGGTTGGTTCGAAATTTGGATTAAGTGGGGACTAGCTGGATTACTATTTACTTTAATTTTACTAGGCTTTTTAATGAAACGTGTTTTTGAACAAACAAAAAACCAAGAATTATATCTCGGTTTATTAGCTAGCGTTTTAGCGATAATGTTAATCAACATTACCACGCCAGCTATCTTTCATATTTTTGGGATCTTGTATTTTATAACAATCGTGAGTTGGATTTATTATCACGAACAGCTAGTATAGTAAGTCCTAATAATATAAAAAATAAAACGCTTAAATCATTCTTAAAATACGGCACATCGACTAAGCCATGAACAAACCAAGTTAACCAAGCCAAGGTCAGGGCCCAGGCTAGATAATGTTGATTTTTAATTAGCCCATAGCACGTTCTAGCTAAATAAGACATCAAAGTAATAAAAAGTAGCAAACCTAAGAAGCCTAATTCTACCCAAAAATTCAAAAATATATTGTGGGGATATAAAAATATTTCCAACCAAGTAATTTGATGGTAATTTACCATCATTTTTTGGTAACCATTAATACCCGCTCCGACCAGCCAATGATCCTGTAATAATTCTGTAGTTTCCTGCCACTGCAAACTACGTACAGCTAAAGAGCTTGTATGTTGATTCGAGTTTGGCTGTAAAATATCGTTTGTAGCTTGAGTAATATAATTTTTAGCAGGTGTCAAAAATATGGCTAGAATTAAAATTATAACTAATGCCAACTTCTTTTTATTGGCTATTTTGGCAAAGAAAAAATAAAATAATAAACTAAAGCCAAAAGCCAACAGTGCTCCTTCGCTCTTGGTGGAAACTAATAATAAAATTCCTAAAAAGATTACTCCTAAATAAGCCAGCTCTTTACTTTTATGTTTACTGCTTAGCCATAGACCAGTAAACCAGGCCGTAATAGGCGCGATCAATAAACTCAAAGCATTAGGATAAGCAAAAACTGCAGTTAGCCTTTTAATATTAGGCTCATTATAAGCAGCTGGTAAATTCCAGGCCGTAAAACTCTGCCAGATAGCAACAAAAGCTAACCACACAACCAAACCACCTAGGCCATAAAATATAATTTGTCGATCTTCTTTATTTTTAACAGAGTATAAAAATATTAATAAAAATAAAATTGGTTCCAAAAAATATGCTCGCCATAAACCAAGAGCTGATAAATTAAAATTAAAAATCAAAGCAATAACACTGACCAATAACCAAGTTAATATGAAATAACGCCATGGTTTAGCTATCCTATTAGCAAAACCACTTAGGCGCCAATTAATTTTTTGTCGTCGCTGTTGTTTAATTAACCAAAAAATAAATAATCCAACAATCATTAATTCCAAAAAGGTTGTTGGCCAGCCTAAGAAATCTAGGCGCCATAAATAACTAGGCAACAATAAAATTATTAACGCCAAGGCCCAGACAACACTACGCTTGGCTATCAGTAAAAATCCTCCCAAACAAATTATAGCTAAAATTTCTAACATTAACTTTCTTTGTTAAGTAATTGCTTAATTGCTTGTTTATCGATTGCTTTTAAAAAATATAATAAAGCAGTATAAACTAATAAGGCTACCGCCGACATGATTAATGGATGAAAATTATGTAATAACCAACCAACGAACAAGGCTGCAAAAGCTGCCTCACCGCTCTTCCAAACAACTGTCATGTCTGTTTTTAAATTAACATGCTTTTTTACTACCCAATAAGCAAATATCCAAATAATCACTTCAACTACTACTGTCATCCAAGCTGCTGCTAAATAACCAAACTTTGGAATTAAAATAAAATACCCCACTAAACCAACGATGGCTGATATTAAAAAATATTTTATCATCTTTTTTTGTAAAGACATCGCTACAACTAAATAGGTAAATAGCGTACCAAAATAAATAGCTGTTGTAGCAATAATCAAAATATTTAAAATTGGTCCAGAGGCAATAAATTCAGAACCCGCTAAAACAGACATAATAGAACTACTAGCTAGCCAGATGACTATCATAAAACCAATAGTCAACATAACAAAAAAATCAAAAGAATTTTGATAAATTTGACGTAACTTAAACAAGTCTTTTTTCAACCAAGCTGCAGTAAACAAAGGCAAAATTAAACCCATAAACATATGCGGAAAGGTTGTTAGTACTTCTAAAATACGATAAGGAGCACCATATAAACCTACATCTTTAGGACTGGCAAAAATAGACAAAATTAAAGTGTCAGCCTTAAAATAAACTAAATTTAAAACCACAGTTAAGGCCAAGGGCCAAGTTTGAATCATTACTTGTCGCCAATAAATAAAATCCCAAGCAAAACGTAATTTTATATATTTACGTAAAAAAATAAAGAAAATAATAAAAGCAATTACCTGTGTAATAGAGTTACCCAATAAAACCGCTGACAGCTTACCACCCATAATAAATAAATACCCCAAAATACCTAAATAGAGTAGCTTATTTATTAAATCTGCTAAGGCCACTTTAGGCATAGCAAATTTTTTGGCAAAAACAGCAGACAAGGTAGAAGTAAGGCTTTGGAAAAAGAAAGCTATTAAAAAATAAATCAAGTTAGTTTTGACTTCTGGCGCATAGGGGAATAGTTGAACTACAAATGGAGCAGCAGATAATAAAATAAGTGAGGATACAAGACGAATAGTAAAAATATTATTAACTATTTTAGTTTCATCTTTTTTAGAATCCGTACTAGAGACCTCTCTTAAAAGGGTTAAATACAAACCAAGATCAGCTAGAATCATGAACATTTGGACAAAGGCAAAAATTGTAGTATAAAATCCAAAGTTTGTAGCTCCTAAAATACGAGTAATAAAACCTAGATTTATTATCCCAATCAAAATACTGATAGCCCTAATAGCTACCTGCCAAATAGTGTTAGTAAATATTTTATTAGCTGTTGACATAAGGATATTATAGCGAAAATAATTGCTTAAAACAATCCCCTGTTTTCTAAAGAAGCAGGGGATTATGTTTAGTTTTATTTACATTTTTTATTCAGCCGCTTTGTATTCTTGCCAAATCTTTTTTCTAATTTCTGCGATTAATTTTGGATTTTCTTTTAAATATCTTTTAACGGTTTCTCTACCGACTCCCAATTTAACATCACCGTAACTATATGAATTACCAGATTTAGAAATAACCTCAAATGTTAAACCAGTATCTAAGATATCTCCAGCAAGTGAAATACCTTCGTTATACATAATGTCAAAAGTAGTATTCTTAAATGGTGCAGCTACTTTATTTTTTACTACCTTAGCTTTAACTTGATTACCAATGATTTTTTCTCCTTGTTTGATTTGAGCTGAGCGTCTAACTTCAATTCTAACTGAAGAATAAAATTTCAAAGCATTACCACCAGTAGTCGTCTCTGGGTTACCAAAGAAAACTCCGATTTTCATGCGAATCTGATTGATGAAGATAATAGTAGTATTACTTTTGTGTACTATGCCGGCTAATTTTCTCAATGCCTGACTCATCAAACGAGCCTGTAACCCCATATGCGAATCACCCATGTCACCTTCAATCTCTTTTTTGGGTACTAAAGCAGCCACTGAATCAACCACTATCACAGCTACACCATTAGAGCGAACTAGGGTTTCAACAATTTCTAAGGCCTGTTCTCCAGTGTCTGGCTGAGAAATTAGCAACTCATCAATGTTTACTCCAATTTTTTTAGCATATTCCGGATCTAAAGCGTGCTCAGCGTCAACAAAAGCAGCTATTTCACCTTGTTTTTGTATCTCGGCTACTATGTGTTGCGCTAGAGTAGTTTTACCAGAAGCTTCTGGACCATAAATCTCTACAATTCTACCTCTTGGTACTCCACCAACACCCAAGGCCATGTCTAAAGATAAACATCCAGTACTAACTGCTTCTACGTTCATTGCCCTAGCTTCGCCTAATTTCATAATAGACCCATCGCCAAAACGACTACGAATTTGGGCAATAGCATTTTCGGTTTCCTGACTAAATTTTACGCCTGTAACTTTCTTTTTTTCACTCATACGTTTCTTCCTCTATAGAGCAAGCAGCCTGTTTACTTGCTCATTTAATAATATATAAACTATTCTGCGGTCTCACGTAAAATTTTCAATTCTACTACTTGAGCCCTGCTATGCTTCTTTTTAGCACTTATCTGTAATTTATTCAAGCCAGGTGATAAATTAATATTTTCAATGAAATACCCCTGCTTATCTAACAATACTAATTCATTATTAATCATTAATTGAACTTCCGGTTCTGTTTGTCCGATAATATCAATGCTACTGTCTATAGTTTTTATATTATTAGCCGGATCAGTAATATTAATAAACGGCGGTGAAACAATATTGTTTATTTCCCAAGCTAAATAACTCAAAAAAATTAAAAGTATTAAAACAATTGCCGCTCTTTTTAAAAAATATGGTCTCAAAATTTTCATTAAACGCTTTTTAAAAGAAAATTTCGAACTTGTTTGTTTGCTTACTTTTTCTGGTTGATCTGTTTTGGCTCTAATTATTTTTTCTAATTTATAATCAGCTAATAATTCGTGCTTTGGTAAATTTAAAAACTCTGAATAAATTTTTATCCAGGTTCTAATATAAATTTCTCCCGGTAGGGCCTGATAATCACCATCTTCTAATGCTTCCAAATATTTTATTTGGATTTTAGTAGCTTGATGAACATCGGTTAAACTCAGGTCTTGTTCTAAACGAGTTTTTTTGAATCTATCCGCAATTGTCTGTCCTTTGCTAATTTTTTTTCTTTGCCAACTTGCCATCAAAAACAATTAATATTATCTATCCTCCTCTTCGTCTTCGTGTTCACCTTCTGAATCTTCTTCCTCCTCAAAATCTTCAAGCTCTGTTTGACCACCTTCGTCATCCTGAGCTTGTCGAAGGGCTTCTTCGTCTAAATCAGAAGAAAAATTTTCTTCAAGTTCTTCTTGTGAAATAAAAACCTCTCTTGGTTTAGAGCCATCGGCTGGACTAACCACGCCCATTTCTTCTAAAATATCCAGTAATCTAGCCGCGCGAGCATAACCAACACGCAAACGACGTTGCAATAATGTAGCTGATGCTTTACCAGCCTTAATAACAATCTCTTTGGCGTCTAAGGTCAATTCATCATTATAATCACCACCGTTAGATGACAAACCGGTAAATGAACCACTACTTTTTTCTACTACCGCATCTTTGTACTCTGGCTCAGCTTGACTCTTAACATAATCTGTTACGCTATTTATCTCTTCTTCTGAAATAAATGCTCCTTGAATACGTTTTGGGTGACTTGATTCAGCCGTAACAAATAACATGTCGCCATTGCCTAATAATTTTTCTGCCCCAGCTGAATCAATAATGGTCCTTGAGTCAATATTTGAAGCAACTGAAAAAGCAATCCTCGAGGTAATGTTAGCTTTAATTAAGCCAGTTATTACATTGGTTGATGGGCGCTGGGTAGCCAAAACTAAATGAATACCGATTGCTCTAGCCATTTGTGCTAAACGAATAATTGCCGCCTCTACTTCTTTAGCTGCTGTCTGCATTAAATCAGCTAACTCATCAATAATAATAACAATATAAGGAATCTTATTAACAATGACTGATTTATTATATGACTCGATATTTTTTTTACCGGCCGCTTGTAAGAGCTTATAACGATCGTCCATTTCTTTGACCGCCCAACGCAAAGCATTGATAGTCTTATCTGTCTCATGAACAACTGGAGTTAATAAGTGTGGAATATCATTATACGCCGCTAACTCTACCCGCTTTGGATCGACCATAATAAATTTTAATTCATCTGGAGAGTTCTGATAAATTAAGCTAGTAATAACATTATTAATACAAACCGATTTACCAGAACCAGTAGCTCCGGCAATCAAAAGATGGGGCATCTTAGCTAGATTGGCCATCAATGGTGTGCCTGCTACATCACGTCCCAAAGAAATATGTAGATTATTTTTTCGTTTGGAATAAGCTTCGCTTTCTAATATTTCTCTAATTTTAACCAGGGAAACGGTCTGATTTGGCACCTCAACACCTACTAATGATTTACCAGGAATCGGTGCCTCAATACGTAAAGGATGTGCTGCTAAAGATAGAGCTAAATCATTTTGTAAAGTTAGTATTTGAGACAACTTAACTCCTTCGGCTGGACGTAAGGTATATTGAGTAACAGTCGGACCCACGTTTACTTCGCCCATAGTAACTTCAATACCAAAGTTTTCTAAGGTGCCCTTAATTTTGCTCATATTAGCATTAATGTCACCAGAGCTAGGTTTAGAATGAGCGTGAGTTAAAAGTTCCATCGGCATAATAATCTTACGAACTTTTTTAGCAGTAGTTGTAGTGGCAATCAATTTCTCCTCTTCTTCAATGTCTTCCTCTTCTTCGTCTCCGTCATCCTGAGTGGTTTCTTCTTCGTAATCACCACCTTCTTCAGTGTCATCTTCTTCTACAAAAGCATTTTCATCCTCAATGTCATCATTTTCATACTCGCCCTCTTCATTATCCTCTGGTAATAATTTTTCTTTTAAAATGCCCAGCGTCTTAGCTCTGTCTACCATGGCCCTAAAGGAGGTGTTGAAACCTAATAGTAGGCCGACTAATAAGGCAGCTATTAAAATTAAAAGTGCTCCCCAAAAGCCCAAAAAGTTTTCCAATAACCCACTAATTCCATAACCCAAAGCTCCTCCTCCTTTACCGGTATCAACTACTTGTTGATAATTAATGTTTCCAATAAATAAATCAAACAAACCAGAATAAGCAAGGATAATTAAAACTAAACCAATGTAGTTAGTAATTCGTACTAGATATTTTTCACTATTTAATAATATATAACCTAAAAATAATAATAATAAAATAAATAACCAATCACCCCAACCAAAAACATAAGACATAACAGATGACAAGAAACCGCCAAAAGCACCGGCAGCATCAAACATAGACAACAAGCCCAAAAAGGCTGCTAAAAATATTATCACTATAATAATTGCTTTTTTAGTTTCAGAATCTAACGACCAACCACTCTGATAATCTTCCTCTTCATAACGACGAGTTTGTGGTCGTCCTCGTTTTTTGTATTTTTTTCTTCTTGCCATAAATCGATTAATGAATTTAAGTCTAAAACTACTCTGTCTTAATAAGTAACAGAAAAAGTCTTAAATATACTATATTTTAACATATTTATAGCAAAAAAGAAAACCAAAAACAGCCCGTGATTTTAGGCTGTTTTTAAAAAATTTTAACGAAATAAAGCTTATTTTTTATCTTCTACAAAACCAGTACCAGCTGGAATCTTACGACCAATAATGACATTTTCTTTTAAGCCCCTTAAATGATCCACTTTACCAGTAATAGCAGCGTCAATTAATACGCGAGCTGTTTCTTGAAAAGATGCAGCAGATAAAAATGAGTCAGCTGATAAAGAAGCCTTAGTAATGCCTAGTAATAATACATCTCCAGTGGCCTTGTCACCTTTAGTTGCTATGTTTGCTTCTTTAAATTGAGTATAAGTAATAATCTCTCCTGGTAATAACTCTGTTGACCCAACATCTCTAACAAATATTCTAGAAAACATCTGCCTAACAATTAATTCAATATGTTTATCATCTAAATTTTGTCCCTGAGAAGCATAAATATGTTTAATCTCATTAATAATGTATTTTTGTACTTCTAAACGTCCTCGATGTTCATATAACTCATGTAGATCTACACTGCCTTCGGTTAATTGTTGGCCTTCGCTAACAAATTCCTTATCTTTAACCCAAAGATTATAACCAGCTGGAATAATTACCTCTACTTCTTCTCCAGCTTTAGCATGAACTGTTAATTTACTATTTTTAATCTTAATTAAACCACCTAAGGCTGTTCGTTCTTCTTTTTGATTGATGATGTATAAGGTTTGTCCTGGCTTTACCTCTTCACCATCTTCAACTTTTAGTTTAGCGGATTTTTCTACCCGATATTCTTCTGTTCTGGTATCAGTAGTTTTAATTTTAACAATGCGATTATCCTTACTAACCAATTGATCAACACCGGAAATTTCCAGCTGTCCCGCTATCGGCGCTAAAATAGAATTTTTCTTTGGCGTGCGTGCCTCAAACAACTCTTCTACTCGTGGTAAACCTTGAGTTACATCAGCCTCACTAGCCACACCACCAGTGTGAAAAGTTCTCATAGTTAACTGCGTGCCTGGCTCACCAATGCTTTGAGCAGCAACCACACCAACAGCTGTACCTAGCTTCACTACTTCATTGTAACCTAAGTCATGCCCATAACATTTTTGACAAACACCTCTAACAGCCTGACAAGATAAAAGGGAACGAATCTTAATTTGTTCTGGGTCTATTTCTTTAATTTTATTAGCTAGTTCCTGGGTAATCAAGGTACCTTTTTTAATCACTACTTTATTAGTTTTTGGATCAACAATACCATCAGCCAAAGTTCTCCCTTTAGCTCTTTCTGGTAATGTTTCTTGTAATTTTTGACTTTCCTCCCTAGTAAGAATCATGCCTTCGGTATCCTTACAATCATTTTCCAAAATTACCAAGTCTTGCGACACATCTACCAAACGCCTAGTTAAGTAGCCAGCATTAGCTGTACGCAAGGCAGTGTCTGATAAACCCTTACGAGTACCATGAGTTGAAATAAAATATTCCAATACGTCTAAACCTTCTTGGAAGTTTGCTTTAATCGGCAGCTCGATAATATCACCAGCTGGATTAATAACCAAACCCTTAACACCCATGATTTGAATCATCTGTGACCAAGAACCACGTGCTCCGGAATTAATAATAGTAGAAATAGAATTATCTGGCGTAAAAATTCCAGCGCTCTCTTCACTGATCTTATTTTTAACAACTGTCCAAACCTCAATAACCTTAATATATCTTTCATGATCAGTTAACAAACCTTGGTTATACTGCTCTCTGATTTCTTGTACTTTTTTCTCCCCCTCTTCGATCATTTCTTTTTTCTTGGGAAATTTTGGAATATCTCCCATGCCCCAAGAAAAACCAGAAGCTGTAATATATTTAAAAGCAATATCTTTAATCCTATCTAAAGACTCTACGGTTTCTTCTCGACTAAATTCCCTAAAAATCTGAGCAACAATATTACCTAAGCCTTTTTTGTCTAAAACTTTATTAACAAAAGACATGTTAGTTGGTAATTCTTTATTAAACAAAATACGACCAACCGATGTCTCTGTTATTTTGTCATCCTCTTTAGTGATTCTGACTTTAATTAAATCTTGTAATTTAATATGCCCTAAAGCAAAGGCTCTTTCCGCTTCATCTTCGTCAGCAAAAATCTTCTTAACCTCGGTTTTTTCATCAACATAAGTCAAATAATAGGTGCCCCAAACAATATCTTGACTTGGCACTACTACTGGATCACCAGTGGCTGGTTTTAATAGATTTTTACTAGCTAACATAAGGTTAGCTGCTTCGTCTTTAGCTGCCTCTGTTAAGGGAACGTGTACGGCCATTTGATCACCATCAAAATCGGCGTTAAAAGCTGTACAAACCAATGGATGCAACTGAATGGCCTTACCCTCAATTAAGATTGGCTGGAAAGCTTGAATACCTAAACGATGCAAGGTTGGTGCACGATTTAATAATACATAAGCATCAGCGATAATTTCTTCTAAAATACCCCAAACCTCACTGTATCCAGCTTCGATATAACGATTAGCTGAACGAACATTATGAACTAGTTCTCTTTTAATCAATTGAGAGATTACAAATGGTCTAAATAATTCTAAAGCCATTGTTTTTGGTAAACCACATTGATGAAGCTTTAGGTGGGGACCAACTACAATAACGGAACGACCAGAATAATCAACACGTTTACCAAGTAAATTTTGTCTAAAACGACCTTGTTTACCTTTTAACATGTCAGCAATACTCTTCAACATTCTCTTTTGTCCGGTAGAAGAGGTTACGGTCTTACCATGACGAGCATTATTATCAATTAAGGCATCAACCGCCTCTTGCAACATCCGTTTTTCGTTACGTTGAATTACCTCTGGAGCATTTAACTCTTTTAATCTCTTCAAACGATTATTACGATTGATAACTCGACGATATAAATCATTTAAATCTGAAGAAGCAAATCGTCCACCATCTAATTGAACCATTGGTCTTAAGTCTGGTGGGATAACTGGAATAGTAGTCATGATCATCCACTCGGGACGAATGCCGTTAACTACTAAACTCTTAATTAAACGAGAGCGTCTAATTAATTTCTTTTGTTTTGAAGCAATAGCTTTTTCAATTTCTTGATCTAAATGTTTTGACAAAGCTTTTAAATCGATTTTCTTTAATAAATTACGAATTGCCTCTGCACCAATACCGGCTTCAAACACATGTCCATAACGCAAAGCTAGGTCTTGGTATTTAGTTTCAGAAATAATCTGTAATTCGTGTAACTCTTTTAATTCTTTTGTAGCTGTGTCAGCCGCTTCTTCTAAACTTTTTAGTTTATCAATTTTAGCAACATTCAAATCGGTAATTTCTTGAGTAATTTGTTTTTCTATCTTTGCCTTTGATCCGCCATCAGCTAATAATTTAACTTTACGATTATTTATCTCTTGTGCTCTTTGATCAAATTCATTGTCAATTTGTTTACGTTTACTCTTTAATTCACCTTTAATTTGTTCGATAGTTTCTTTACGAGCACTTTCATCAATATGATTAACAATAAAACTAGCAAAGTAAATAACTTTTTCTAAAGCTTGCACACCAAGATCAAGCACTAGACCAATCTTGGAAGGAATACCACGTAAAAACCAAATATGTGAAACAGGTGCGGCTAGATCAATGTGTCCCATGCGTTCACGACGAACAATTGCTCTGGTTACTTCTACTCCACACTTATCACAAACAATACCCTTGTAACGAATCCTTTTATATTTACCACAATAACACTCCCAATCTTTTGAGGGTCCAAAAATCTTTTCACAAAACAAGCCATCTTTTTCTGGTTTTTGAGTACGATAATTAATAGTCTCTGGCTTTACCACTTCGCCATGTGACCAGCCATGAATATCTTCCGGAGAGGCTAGTTTTAATTTAACAGCATCAAACTCCAAAACAGCATTTTGTTCTGGAACCATGAATGTGGTTTTTGTTGATGAAGGAGTAGGCATATTGTTATTTTAATTTATGAAAAATTTTAAATTATTTATGCTACTAAAGATTATTCTTTAGCTTGCTCATCGGTAGACTTCTCTTTTGGATCGACTATCACCGGTGCTTGTTCATCTAAAGTCTTAGCTGTCTCTGGGTTTATTTTTTCAATTTTTTTCTCACGTTGACCAAGTAGTTCAACATCTAATCCCAAGCCTTTTAATTCTCTAACTAAAACATTAAAGGATTCCGGTACATTAAGACGATCAATTGACTCGCCTTTGATGATTGCTTCGTAAGCCTTTGATCTGCCTGGAACATCATCTGATTTGATAGTTAAGATCTCTTGCAAGGTATTAGCAGCTCCGTAGGCCTCTAAGGCCCAGACTTCCATCTCACCAAATCTCTGGCCACCAAATTGAGCTTTACCACCCAAAGGTTGTTGAGTAACCAATGAGTAAGGACCAATGGATCTTTGGTGAATTTTTTCTTCCACTAAATGATTTAATTTCAACATATAAGCAACACCAGTGGTGGTTTTATGGTGGAACGCTTCACCATTACGACCATCATAAAGTTGCAACTTACCGTCGGCTGGCCAACCTGCTTTTTCTAATTCTTCTCTAATCTTTTCTTCACTAACACCATTTAGGGCTGGGCTAGCTACCTTGTATCCCAAGGTACGTGCTGCTAAACCTAAATGAGTTTCTAACAACTGTCCTAAGTTCATACGAGAAATAACACCAAGTGGATTTAAAACAATGTCTACTGGCGTACCGTCTGCTAAAAATGGCATATCTGCTTCTGGAATGACACGAGAAATAACACCTTTATTACCATGACGTCCGGCCATCTTATCGCCAACTTGAATCTTACGTAATTGAGCAATGGTTATCTGCACGCTCTTAATTACACCAGCTGGTAATCGATCACTATTTTCTCGAGAAAAAATCTTAACATCAATAACCTTACCGTGCTCTCCGTGTTTTAAATAAAGTGAACTATCACGAACATCTTTGGCCTTTTCACCAAAGATGGCTCTTAATAGTTTTTCTTCAGCTGATAATTCCGTTTCACCTTTTGGGGTAATTTTACCAACTAAAATATCTCCAGAACCAACATTAGCACCAATACGAATAACTCCTTCTTCATCTAAATCTTTTAATTTTTCTTCGCTGATGTTTGGAATGTCTCTGGTAATTTGTTCTGGTCCAAGTTTTGTATCACGAATATCAATAGAGTAATCTTCAATACTAATAGATGTGTAATTATCTCTTTTTACTACTCGTTGTGAAATCAAAATAGCATCTTCGTAGTTACCACCATCCCAAGTCATATAAGCTACTAACATATTTTGACCAAGAGCTAACTCTCCTTGATCGGTAGCTGCTCCATCAGCAATTGGCTGACTTTTTTTAATTTTATCACCCTTATCTACAATTGGATGTTGATTCATACTAGTAGAGGTATTGGAACGAGAAAACTTTTGTAAATCATAATTAGTTGTCACACCGTCTTTGTCTGTCAATTCTACTCGACTTCCATCAACATAGCTAACCTTTCCGTCCTCTTTAGCTACTACCACTTGTCCAGAATCTTGGGCAGCCCGCGCTTCTATACCGGTACCAACAATAGGAGCCTCTGGTCTAATCAGGGACACCGCTTGCCGTTGCATGTTTGTTCCCATTAAAGCACGTACCGCATCATCATGCTCTAAAAACGGAATCAAAGAAGTAGCAATACTAATAATTTGATTTGGCGCAACGTCAAATAAATCAACTTTTTCTACCTTATCAAAACTAGGTACACCATTGATTCTAATTTCTGCATAATCATTTATAAAATACCCATTTTCATCAATTGGTGTAGTAGCAGCGGTGGTATTATATCTCTCTTCTTCGAAAGCATCTAAGTAAGTAATTTCATTAGTAACAACTGGTTTAATAGCAATTGTTTCTAGCTCTTTATCTTTAGCTAATTCTTTAGCGATTTTATCTGTAATTTCTTCACCTGCTTTTACAATATTTTTAATACCTACTCTGGCTATTTTACCAGCAGTCATCTTTGGATCATTGTCTACATCATGAAAAACTTTTCTAAATGGAGTTTCAATAAAACCAAAATCATTCACTCTAGCGTAAGCAGCTAGGTGACCAACTAAACCAATGTTTGGTCCTTCAGGAGTAGCAATCGGACAAATACGTCCATAGTGAGTACGATGTACATCACGAACTTCAAAGCCAGCTCTTTCACGAGATAAACCACCGGGACCCATGGCAGATAAACGACGTTTATGTTCCAACTCGGCTAATGGATTTACTTGATCCATGAACTGAGATAATTGAGAGCTCATAAAAAACTCTTTAATCGATCCAATAACTGGTCTGGCGTTAATCAATTGACTTGGACTAATATTATTTACATCCAAAGTACTCATACGATCACGTACGATTCTTTCCATTCTAGCTAAACCAACTCTAAATTTATTTTGTACTAATTCACCAACTGCCCGTACTCGACGATTACCCAAATGATCAATATCATCTGCATCTGCTTGAGATAAATTTAATTTAACAATTTCAGCGATTACCAAAATTAAATCCTCACGACGTAAAACCCTGGTTTCTTTGTTGTTTGGAATATCTAAACTAAAACGAGCATTAATCTTATAACGACCAACTCGACTAAAATCATAACGATCAAAATTAAAAAACATCGAGTGAATCAAAGACCTAGCGTTATCAACCGTAGCCAAGTCTCCTGGTCTGACACGTTTATAAACTTCTTTTAAACCCTCTGCTTCATTGTGTGAAATATCTTTAGCAAGTGTATTTTGAATAAACCTTACTTCTGGATGAGTATCAATATCTTTGAATAATTCGGTAATTTTTTCATCAGAATCATAACCAAAAGCACGTAATAGTGCTGTGATGGGCACTTTACGTTTACGATCTATTTTTACATAGATAATTCCATTGGCATCAGTTTCAATTTCAAGCCAGGCTCCACGATTAGGAATAATCTTGGCTCCGTAATAACGGCGACCACGTAAAATTTGTGAAGTAAAGAAAACACCGGCGCTACGAATTAATTGTGAGACAATTACTCGCTCTACACCATTGATAACAAAAGTACCACGATCGGTCATCACTGGAAAATCACCAAGATAAATTTCTTGCTCTTTAACTTCGTTGGTTTTTTTGTTAGTCAAACGCACCTTTACCCTAAGTGGTGCTTCATATGTTATATTTTTAGACTTAGTAGTAAGTTCGTCGAACTTAGGCTCGTCTAAATAATAATCTAATAAATATAATTCTAAATCACGACCAATAAAATCTGTGATTGGAGAGATTTCCTCAAATAATTCCTTTAGGCCTTCTTTAAAAAACCAGTTGTATGATTTTTTTTGGATTTCCACTAAATCCGTTAGAGGGATAGCTTCTCGTAAATTAGTAAAAAATTGACGTGTCTTAGTTGGGGCTTTAACTTGGGACATAGAAGTTCAAAAAATAATTTTTAAAAGCACTTTCGAGATACTTTTTGTTTATCACAAAAAATTTGCGCAAAAAATAAACTCACCTCGTTTACTTTTGAGGTCAGCTTGTTTAATTTAAGACTAAACTTGGTTAGTCAGGGAAATTAACATGAGTGTATATTACAAGAAAAAATAGACTTTGTCAATAACAAGTATCTAAATTTGCTAATTTTCTTATTTTTCTAAACTTA
This sequence comes from bacterium, assembly GCA_018653315.1. Taxonomy (GTDB): domain Bacteria; phylum Patescibacteriota; class Patescibacteriia; order UBA1558; family GWA2-36-10; genus JABIAL01. The sequence goes on along the minus strand of JABIAL010000021.1, from coordinate 14,828 downwards.
TTAGCTAGCATTAGCGCAAACAATCTAGATGTACTTTTTGTTATTTGTCAAATTATCTTAAACTTTGCCCTAATTTCAGCTCTTTTATACACAAAAGTAGTCACTTACCCTCAAGTTATCCACATTTATCCTCTAAAATCACGTAGAAAGCTTATTTTTACTAACAAAATTAACAAATAAGCATAAATACTATTGACAAAATATGTTTTATGTGCTATATTACTATATTGATTGTTATTTTCATTAGTGTGTTTAAATTCTAGGAGCCCATCATGAATTGGGACAAAATGACCCCGCGTAGTGTAGTTTTTGGATTACTAGTGGCTAGCTGGTCGTATTTGATGTTTTCGCTACCCCTGCCTGAGAGCATCTCTGTATCCGCTCGGATGATCAACTTCCATCAGCATATGACTATACCATTCTTCTTTTTAGTCTGGTTTAGCTATGCCAACCTATGGATATTAATAAGGTTTCCAGGTGCCCCCCTAGGTGCTGCTCTGAGTATTATGCTAGGCGGTATTCTAAGTGTCGCTCTAGGTATGGTTCTGGGTCTTATTCTGGATGGTATGCTAGGCGGTATTCTGGGTCTTATTCTGGGCTTTATCATGGGTGTTGTTCTGGGTCTTATTCTGGGCAACGCAACAGAGACAACCAGAAAGGGCAATGAGGTCCACTAACAAGTAACTCAACCGACGCATTCCACGCGCCGGTTTTCTTTTTGCTAAAAAACACTCGGGATCACCGAGTGTTTAAAGTTATCTAGTTTTTAATTCCTGACCAAAGTTGCTCATATTCCACAATCTCTCATGAATGTAGTATAAGACCGTCTTGATAGAATGAATAATCACTGAATGTAATAACGATGTTTGCCAATCATTAATCATTAATTGTAAAACAATGACGGTTGCTCCAAAGGCTAATAAACGCCAGGTAATAGATTTAACTATTGTTCTGGAATGTTTTTCATGAAACATAAATTTATTTTTTAGTGGTTTTTTATTTTAAATTTTGAAAATATCTTTTTACAACCTCGCGATCATCGTGGGGAATTTTTTTATTGTTAGCCACACAAATAGCTTGTTCGGCTCCTTTGCCGGTAATCAAAACTAAGTCGCCATCACTAGCCAGCGACAAAGCTTTGTTAATCGCTTCTTTTCTATCTAATATTTTAAATAAGTTTTTATTAATTTCTTTACTTTTAGCACCAACAGCTACCTTATCAATAATCTGCTGCGGATCGTCGTCGTATGGATCTTCGTTAGTGATAATAATTACATCAGCCATTTTATCTGCCGTTTGACCGAGAATTGATTGACGAGCCTTGTCGCGACCACCACCACAAGAACCTAAGACATGAATTAATTTATTATATTTTAATTCTTTAATGGCAGAATAAAGTTGTTTTAAAGATTCTGGCTCTGGTGCATAATCCACCATCACTTTAAAATTCTGTTTACAGTCAACAAGCTCCTGTCGCCCTGGTACTCCTTTTAATTTACAGGTGAGTGCTTTTTTAAAATCTAAATTCAAAGCCTTAATAACAGCTAGGCTAGCTAAAACATTATAAGCACTAAACTCACCTAAAAAATTAGTAGTAATTTTTTGCTCATTAACCTTGAATTTCGCTAAAGCATTTTCTAAAACCAAATCGCGTCCTTGTAGGTCTGCTTTATTTTTAAAACCATAAGTCAAAAAGTTATCTGCTTTTATTTTTTCTAATCTTTTATTTTCTTGATCATCAATGTTGCTAATAATAATTTTATTAATTATGTTATTATTTATTTTTTTTCTCTTATTTTTGACTAAATGTTTAAAAAGCTTTTCTTTGGCTGCTCGATAATTATCAAAACCACCATGAGCTTCAATGTGCTCAGGAGAGAGGTTTGTAAAGACCATTAAATCATAGTTGATTCCTAGGTGGCGAAACTGAGCTACACCCTGTGATGAGCTTTCTATGACCATATAAGAACAACTAGCATTGACTGCTTGTCTTAATAAGGCTTGAGTTTGAAAACGACCAAGCATGGTCATCTTCTTATTGTTTAACCACTCTTTTTCAGCAAGTTTAAAATTCACAGTAGAGCTCAATCCTACCTTGTTTCCTAAACACTCTAATAATTGAGCAATTAAGTTAACCGTGGTAGTTTTTCCATTGGTTCCAGTCACACCAATCACGATTAATTTTTCACTTGGGTGGCCAAATAAAAAAGCAGCCAATCTAGCTAAAGACCAGTGGTAACAACTTAAACAAAATACTGGTAATATTTTTTTGATGGCTTTTTTTAACATATTAATCTCTACAATTAGGGCAAAGTTTTGTCTCTAATGTTTTATCAAGTTCTCCGGCAGTGCCTACACTGCAGCCCTTGTCTTTTTTAGGAACAAAAATAGAAAACTCATTACCACAAGAAGAACAATTACCCTTGTGTATGTCGTGTTCTGGATCTGATTTTGAATCTACCACAAAATCAGTGCTTGGATCACTTTTTATTTCTGGCATCAAAACTTCTTTCATATTATTTTTTTATAATACTTAATATTTTTTTGGCTAATAAATAAAGACTATACCACTGTCTATTATAAACAAAAATCTTTGTTCCTGGGTATGATATTATTCTACCACCAAAGCCTTTTTTAAATCTAGTAAATCCCTCCCATTTTGGTTTACTGCCATCGGCTGGAGCAATTCCCCAAAAATCATAAATCTCAAAATTATTTTCCTTAGCATCCTTAATGGCCTGCCATTGTAACAAGTGTGGTGCCATAAATTTTCGATGTTCATAATCAGAAGCACCATGTAGATAAGTAACGGCATTGCCAAACTCTATTAACAAATTAGCTGCTACAATTTTTCCATTAATTTCTGCTAAGTATAATTTGCCGGTGTTATTTTTTAATAGACTTTGCCATAAAATCTGATAATATTTTTCTGAGTGTGTATTTATCTGTTGTCTAGAGGCGGTTTTTTTTATTAAACTTAAAAAATGTTTTAAATCTTCTTGTTTTTGACTTACTCTTATTTTTACTCCTTTTTTATTAGCCAAGGCAATGTTATACCTTGTCTTTGGGTGCATGTCAGCTAATAATTGCTCCACTGTTTTATCTAGCTCTAAAACAAGCGTGTCTTTTGGTTGAACTGTGTCTTCGTTGTTTAATTCAGGTGGTGCTAAAACAGTCGTGTTTGGTTCTAGTTTACAAAAAAGCTCTTCGTAACGATGTGTGGCAATAGTTATGTCTCTAATTTGAGAAAGAATCAAGCTTAAGGCCTCTTGTTTTTCTGCTTCGCTTAATTCATTACTAAAAATTGGCCCCTTTGGCGCATATAAATAACTCTTACCAAACCACAGTCTATTTTCATAAAAAACACAGAGTGCTAAAACCTTGTTTTCTTGATTTGTAATTGTTAGTTGCCATAGTTCTTTCTTTTGAGCCTCTAAAAAATCTTTCCAGATCGAGCCTTGTAAAAAAGCTCCGGAAATAAATTCTTCGGCCAAAAAATTATCGTGGTTTAAAATATTTCTAGAAATAAACATATTTTATTTATTAATTGATTGACCTTAGTGTCATTTTAACTTTATCAGCTAGACTACCCTCTAGTTTTAAATCTTTAATTAGCACTTTAATGTCTTTTTCTTTATAACCCAAGGATACCAAAGCCTCTACTACTTGATTATCATCGTCGCCAAGAATAAATGCCTCTGATAGGTCGGTAATTATTTTTTCTTTTAACTCCACCACTAATCTTTCGGCTGTTTTTTTACCGATGCCTGCTACTTTTTGTAAAATACTCGGATCACCACTGGTAATGGCTTTTTTTAAATCATTTAGTTTCGCTAAACCCAAAATATTAACCGCACTTTTTGGACCAACACCAGATACAGATAGTAATTGTATAAAAAATTCCAACTCATCTGTATTTCTAAACCCATACAAATCAAAGGCGTCATCTTTAATATGCGTGTGAATAAAAAACCGCGCCTCTTGTTCTAACTTAAGCTCGCTCAAAAAAAGTTGGTTTAAAAAAATCTTATAACCAATGTTGTTTACTAGTAGTGTAATGTTTCTTTCGTTCTTCTGAAAAATTTTTCCTTGTAAAAAAGAGATCATTTATTTTATTGTCTAATTGGCATAATCAAATAAAGATAGTTTTTATTATTTTTACCTTGTAACAAACCAGGTGAGGCGTTGTTATTAATATTAAACACAACCTCTTGTTTGCCAATGTTGCTTAGGCCATCTAATAAATATCTAAAGTTAAAAACAATGTCGTTCTCATCACCGGTAACCTCAGCTGGCACTTTAATAACATTTTCACCAACAGCAGAAGAAGCAGAGGCAATTACAATTTCATTTTTAGCAAAACTTAAGCGAACGTCATTTATGCCCTGTTTACAAAACAAAGCAGCGGATTTTATAGCAGGAATAAGCTTGTTTGTTTCACATTTTGCAGTAGTGCTAAAATCACTTGGTATAATTTGTTGATAGTCTGGATACTTCCCTTCTACTACACGAGAAATTAATTCCACCCCATCAAAAACAAACATGATTTGATTTTCATTAAAATAAAGCTTTAATTTCTGCTCTGCTTGGTCGTTTAGGATTCTTAATAATTCCTGAATTGTTTTCAGTGGAATAATTAACGACTTCTCCTGACTATTGTTTATACTTAATCTTTTTTCGGCTAAACGATAACTATCTGTGGCTGCCATTATTAGTTCATCTTTGGAAAAACAAAAGTTAACAGCGTTGATTTCTGCTCGAGAACCATCCAAAGAAGCGGCGAATACGGTTTGGCTTAGGGCTGTTTTAAATTCTGTAATACTTAATTCAACTTCATTTTCTTTTTCGATCTCTGGAATAAGTGGAAAGTCTTCGGCCTCTAATCCTTTAATATTGGTTTTGTGGTTTTGGCTTTTAATATAAAGATTATCTTCTTTTAATGCTATATTTATATTTTCTCTTGGCAATAAACCTATAAATTCATTTAATAGTTTAGCAGCTACTGTAAAACTACCCTCTTCCTCTACCTTGCTTCTAACAAAAACCTTAATCCCTATCTCTAGATCAGTCGTAACTAAAGTTAAGCCGTTCTTACCTGCTTTTAAGAGAACATTATTTAAGATTGGTAGGTTGCTATTTTTATTGGCAATATGTGAGACCAGTCCTAGTCCTTTATTTAGATTTTCTTGTGTGCAACTTAAGTGCATATAATTATATATTAGTTATTTATATATAAATAGTAGTAGTAGTAAGGCCTGTTGATATGTTAATAAGTGTGGGGTTTTATTTAATTTTGTTAAACTTTTTTATTCAAAACGATGAATTTTAACTTGGGATAAACGGTTGATTAGTGGTGTTTATGTTTTTGAAAATGTGAATAAGTTTTGCTTTGTGAAAAAAGTGTGTTGATAAGTCGTTATTTATTAACAAAGCACTTAGCTTCTATCCAGTGTTTATTAACAGCTTATTAAGGGGATTTATTCATACATTTTTTGGCGTAAAACAGCCACGTCATTTTTTATTTTTTCATCAACATCGATGATCTTTGTTATTTTTATACAAGCATGCATCGCCGTGGTGTGGTCTCTACCCCCTAAACCCTGTCCAATGCTAGGATAAGACGATTTAAGCTCTTCTCGCATTAAAAACATCGCTATTTGACGAGGGGTGACTAATTCTCTTTTTCTACTGCTACCTAAAATATCATCTAAAGAAATACCATAAAAGTCAATTACAATGCTCAGTAATTTTTTAACAGTTAATCCGGCTCGTTTTGGGTTGGCAGAAATACCACCCAAAATAGAACGGACGCTCTCAAGGCTTGGTTTAGTGTTGTTTAATTGATGAAAGGCAATAATTCTATTAAGTGCCCCTTCTAGCTCTCTAATATTATCTTGAATACTTTTAGCAATATAAGTAATGATATCTTCGTCTAGAACACAGTTTTTTTCTTGGCACTTTACCTCTAAAATAGCCATTCTTGTTTCTAGATCAGGAAAAGAGATATCAGCTATCATTCCCCACTCAAAACGAGAAATTAAACGACTTTCAATAGCCGGAATAGCCTTTGGCGGTCTATCTGAGGAAATGACTATTTGTTTGTTATTTTGGTGTAAAGCATTAAAAGTGTGGAAAAATTCTTCCTGAGTCTGCTCTTTTCCAGCGATAAATTGAATATCATCTATTAATAAGACATCAACTTCACGATAATTTTGTTTAAATTGTTCGGTACGGCCATTTTTAATAGCATAAATAAAGTCATTAGTAAACTTTTCACTATTGATGTATAATATTTTTTTTGTGCTATCCTTAGCTAAAAGATAGTTTCCAACAGCCTGTACTAAATGGGTTTTACCTAAGCCAACACCACCGTAAATAAATAAGGGGTTGTATAATTCACCTGGTTTTTTAGCGGCTGCCTGAGCGGCTGCCTGAGCCAGTTCATTACCGGGGCCAACAATAAAGCTTTGAAAGGTATATTTAGGGTTTAGACCAAAGCGATTAGAGCTTCTGTTTTCATTAAAGTTATTCACAGGTGGCTCAGATATTTTAACAGGATTTATTGTTTTTTTGCTAACATTAGTTGAATTATCTTGGTTTGCTACCCTGTAGATAACCTGTAGATTACTTTTTGATAACACGTTTCCTAAAGCTTTTACGATGTTTTTATGGTACTTCTTTTCCAGCCAAACCTTAGTAAAGGCATTTGGCACACCAATAATCACTTCTTTTTCACCGGTTTCAAAAATAAAAGTGTTTTTGAACCAGGTTGTAAAATTAGCCCGGCTAATTAAAAGCTCCAGTTCTCCTAACACACTTTGCCAATTTTTATCGTGATTACTCATATTTTATGATTTTTTGGTAGTTTTTTAATCAATATCATACAATATACCATAAATTTAGTTTTACTTAAACGGGTCAATAGTTAATAAGGTGTTAATAAAATGTGGGTTACTGTGGACAAGGTTTGGCCTTGTCAAAATAATAAAAACATGTTATCTTAAAGCAGTTCAATTTAACTTTTCTCATTAGAAGGCGCCTGCCTGTCCGGTAGGCAGGGATTATAATAAATAAATTCATGGCTACTAAAAGAACGTACCAACCAAAAACCAGAAAAAGAGCTAGAACACATGGTTTTAGAGCAAGAATGGCAACAAATGGTGGTCGCAACATACTAAAAAGACGTCGTATCAAAAAGAGAGATAGTCTTACTGTCTAAGGGTGTTTTTTATTATAAAATTTATCTAAACATGAAAACTTCACTACGAAGCTATTAGTTAGTAAGGTTTTAAGTTTAAGTGCTATGTTACCAGTAGCTTATAGATTACATAAAGAAACGGAAATAAAAAGTTTGATCCGTCAGGGTCAGACGTTTTTTTTGCCTGAATTTATTATTAAATATCAAAAGACCAAAGAAAAACCAAGTAAAATAGCTTTTGTGGTTTCTACTAAGGTAGATAAAAAAGCAGTTGCTAGAAATCGCATTAAAAGACAAATGCGAGAAGCAATTAAAGATTTATTACCAGATATTAAGGATGGTTATTCGATTTTGGTTATTGCTAGAAAAAAGGCATTAGAACTAGACTTTGCTACCATTACTAAACAGTTTAAATTTGCATTAGCTAAAATAGGAGTTTATGCGGGTAAATGAGGTTTATTATTTTTTAGAAAGACCACTAAGAATTTTTTTATTAGTACTGATTCGGATATACCAACACACGTTATCACCAGACATGGGTTGGTTTAAATATAAATACCCACTTGGGCACTGCCGATTTAAACCACATTGTTCTGAATATACCTATCAAGCGATAGAAAAATATGGAGCAGTTAAAGGAGGATTCAAGGGCATGCGACGAATTTTTCGTTGTCATCCTTGGGCTAAGGGTGGAGATGATCCTTTATTATAAAATATATATACTGTATAATACACGTAATTATTTATTAAATAAAAAAAGATAACAATGTTTTTTACCATTTTTTACCAACCAATCTTTAATTTATTAGTTTTTTTATACAATACTATTGCCTGGCAAGATCTTGGTCTAGCAATAGTCTTTTTGACTATCATTGTTCGTTTGATTTTGTATCCCCTGTCCAAACAAGCAATTAGATCACAAAAATCTTTACAAACCATTCAACCAGAGATAGAAGCGATCAAAGAAAAATACAAAGACAATAAAGAAAAGATGGGGCCGGAAATAATGGCACTATATAAAGAAAGAAAAATTAATCCCTTTGGATCTTGTTTACCAATGTTGGTTCAACTTCCTTTTTTGTTCGCGATTTATCGGGTATTTTTCAATGAGTTAAAAGACGGAGCGATTTTTGATAGCAGTTCATTATATACTTTTGTAGCCAATCCACAATCTTTGGATATTATGGCTTTTGGTTTTTTGAACTTAAGTGATAAAAGCATCGTGCTAGCAGTGTTAGCTGGCGCAGCTCAGTTTTGGCAATCTAAGATGATGATGAGTAAGAGTAAGGCTAAAAATCCAGCGGCTGCCATGACTAATCAGATGATGTATTTCTTGCCAATAATTACCATTGTTATCGGAGCAAGTTTTCCAGCTGGACTTACTTTTTATTGGTTGCTAACTACTTTGTTCTCAGTTTTCCAACAATATATGGTACTAGGGTTTAAGAAAAAGAAACCAGAAGTAGAAGTTGTCGAAACAAAATCTTAAATTAAAAAAATCACCCTTCGACTACACTTGGGGTGGTTTTTTATTTATATAAATTTCGTCAAATAAAAAAATTCCTTTTAAAAAAATCACCCTGAACTTGATTCAGGGTCTAGCTAGTATTAAATATTAAGTTTGTTAGATTCTGAAATAAATTCAGAATGACAAATTATGAGGTGTTATTTTTTATTATTCAAAGTGTCGGTCTGAGCCAACAATAATTTTTAATTTTTGTGGTGCCACAACAATTTCAGCTGGCGTTTTCATTATTATTTGTTCATCAGTAACAATAGAAACTTGTTCTTCGGAATTACTACCAATCTTAATTTTAGTAAACGGCAGAACGGTTTCAGGAATAGTCTTTTTGCCAAACATTGTTGATTTCACCGGAGTAATAACAGCCTCTAAGATACCATCGGCCGGTTTTGAACCGACGCTTATATTTTGTCCAGCAAAATTATAAAGAGTAATTTTGTTTTCATTAGTGGTTGGGGTAATTTTGAAATTAGCATATTCAATTACTACATCACCATTAATAATTTCAGCATGATCAATAAAGTAGTGATTGTTTATTTTACCAAGATCTATTTTTTTGATAATCCGAGAAGCTAAAATCTCACAAGCCAATACACCAGGCGGCACACCTAACATTTTAGCAATAGAGCTATTATTATCTACTGGCACAAAACCCAAAGTAACATCAAGATCGGCTACGATGTTGATGACTTTAGCAAAGCTTTGGTTGTTACCAATGACCACCACCGTCTGTACTCCATCTCTTACTCCATCAAGAATAAGTTCCTTCATGTTTTTTAGTACAGACAATCTGGCTACCTTGCCTTTGATCCCTAGGTCAGTAATTCGCTTTTCTATTTTAATTAAGAGATCGTTATATTTTTTATGATTCAAAAAAGAATCGTAAATATAAAGATACATACCCTCCGTTTATTTATCTTCCTCTTGGCTTCGCTCGAGGTCTGCGACTTTTATTTTTTCTACTACCTTTTCTTCTTTGCTTGTTGGTTTTATTTTTTCTTCAATTACCTCTTCGGTTTCCATTTTTATTTCACCAACAGACATCACAAGAGAACCCTTGATTAAAGCCCCGCTTTCGATGGAGATAATTTGAGCCTTAATATCGCCCAAAATAACAGCAGTGCTGGTGATCTCTAGTTTACCCTTAACAGTGATGTCACCTTTTACTTTGCCAGAGATAAAAGCATTGTTTGCTTTAACTGTTGCTTGAATAATAGCATTTTGTCCAACTTTTAAATTATTTTTGGTGGACAGATTACCAACTAGCATTCCTTCAATCACTAAGTCCCCTTCACCTGTGAAGTCGCCCTCGACTTTAACTGATGGGCCGATAATAGTTTCAATGTTTTTTACCTGATGTACAGGTTGATTTTTGCTAAACATAAGTTAAATATCAATTATAAGCTAGTTTATCTTAGGGCAAAACTATGAAAAAGTCAAAAGCGTATTTAATTAATAATATAGCTTGGGATAGACTTTTTTATTTGCTTATAATACAATACTAATACTTTATAAATAAATAAAAAAGATTATGGACAAAATAGTATCTTTGAAAAGCGATATTAGAAGGTCAATGTTTTTATCCTTAGGCTTATTGTTTGTTTTTGTAGTTTTGTATTTTTTGGATAATAAGTTTGATTTTTTAACTAAAATATTCTAAAAAAAGAGCTTAATAAACAATATTTTACGACACATTATTTTATTTAATATTAAGTAAAATCAAAGCATAATTTCATAATTCTCGGGAATTTTTAGACCCCATAGTTTAACGGATAAAACAAGAACCTCCTAAGTTCTAGATTCAGGTTCGATTCCTGGTGGGGTCACCATCCTTCGCTTCCGCTTCTCATTTACGCTCGAAGCTACGGATGGCACGTCGCAATCATTTTTAAAAATCTCAGCTTATCCTTCATGGCTTATTAATAACTTGATCAGTGATAGTGACTTAAAAGAAAAAATTTGCTATCATATAGATATGAGTAGTTTAGAAGAACCAAACCCTACAAAGATAAAAAATAATCAACTTAATAAATAGTAATACCTGTTTTTGCGGGTATTTTTTAATAACAAAAAAACATGACCTTAATTATATTAGTTATACTCATATTACTATCTGGTTGGTTTTCTGGAATGGAAATCGCCTTATTTTCACTCTCCTCTGCTAAACTAAGATCGCTAGTTTTAGCCAATAAAACAAATTCGCAAATATTACAGAAATTATTAAATAATAAACGGAGATTATTGGCTATTATTTTATTAGGTAATAATCTGGTTAATATTGGAGCTGCTTCTTTGGCTACTATGTGGGCGATAGAAAGATTTGGTTCAGCTGGTGTTGGTATTGCTACTGGCGTAATGACTGTTTTGATTTTAGTTTTTGGTGAAATGTACCCTAAAGCTTGGTTTCAAATAAATGCTGCTAAAATGTCCTTATTATTTGCACCTTTGGTTTATTCTTTGCAAATTTTATTTTTCCCCATCGTGTTTTTAATGGAAAAGGTTTTATATGTTTTAACCAAAGGAGCACAACCAGAAATAGTATCAGAAAAAGAATTTAAGGCGCTTAGCCGTTTAGCAGTAGAAGAAGGGGTGATTGATTTTGAAGAACACGAGATGATTATGAATGTTTTATCTTTTAACGATAAGATAGTTAAAGAAGTAATGACTTCTTTTTATAAGGCAGCTGTTTTAAATAAAGATGCGGCAATTGATCAGGTAGCGTATTTTATGGCTCAAGAAGGACTTAGTCGTTACCCAGTATATAGCAACAACAAAGATAATATTATTGGTTATGTTCATGTTATAGATGTAATGAAGATTTTGAATAGTGACAAAAGAGAGGAGCCCTTAGAAAATTTTATTCAAGCGATTTTAGAAGTAACAGAAGATACGAAGATAGATAAGCTTTTTGCTAAGATGAGACAAAAAAAGAGCCACATGGCCATTGTTAAGAGAAAAAATGAAGATCAGGTAATTGGCCTGATAACCATGGAAGATTTATTGGAAGAATTAGTAGGGGAGATTGAAGATGAAAATGATTAAGTATTAAAAGCTCAATTCTACATAGAATGACAACGCTTTTTATGCTAATCTTAGTTAAAATAATTAAAAAAGCTATTTTAAGCAAAATGAAAACCCCGGTAACTTGTTTAAAGTCACAGGGGTTCTTTTTTACTTGAATTGGTTAATAGGATTGTGCCCAGGCAAAGCCCATTGATTTCAATAGATTGAACCAAAGTCCCCAATAAATCGGAGAGCAGAGGATCAACCAGGTCAAAAAGATTAGCAATTTTAGCCAAGCTGATTCTGCTAATGCTTTTGGGATGAGTCCAAACAAGATAATTAGTCCCAATAGGAGGCTAAATAAATATCCGGGTAGGCCCCAATAAATAGCATCCGCTCGATGAGCAGCAGCACTGCTCATATTAGAAAATACTGCTTGAGTGAACTCCAAGACGAAATTGTTTGAGAACAATAGAAACAGCAAGATAGCCATAATTATTGCTACGCCACCAACAAAAACGTTGGCATTTTTTGTTTTATATTCGCTCATTTTGAGCTCCTTTGGTTTTTTCAATGTTCGTTAATATATAATAATAGCATATTTTCATTATTTTGTCAAGAAGATAAGCTTGCTTAAGTGGTGTTTTAGCTAATCTTAGCTATATTATTAGTTTGAACAGTCTATTTTTGGTTAAAAGGCATAGAAATAATGACAATTTTGGCTTTAAGTTATATAATTAGCAGTAAAGGCACATTTTTTGGAGGAAAGATCATGTTTACCAGGTTTATTGGACTGACGGAATCGGAACTAAGATTTTTAGTATTAATAATATTGTTGATAGCCCTAGAGAAACAATTAAGCAATTTTATACAGAATATTGTGTATAAGGCTGATGTATGATCACATGAATTTAGTATATTGTCCCCTAAGCTTAGGCAAAAAGGGGACAATATTTTTTTATTCAAAAAAACTAGACAGGATTATTATATATGATATAATACCCCTAGAGGGTATATAATAACAAAATGATGAAACAAAATTGTGATCCACAAAAAATATTAGCTCATCTACACCGGATTCGCGGTCAGGTTGAGGCAATAGAAAAAATGTATCAAGAAAAACGGGATTTAGAAGAAATTGTCCGAGTGGCTTTAGCAGCCCGCGCTTCTTTAGGCTCAGTGACAAAATTGTTAATTACAGATAAGGTCAATGGTTGTTTTAATGGCAAGCAGGTGACCGATAAAAAAGAAATGGAAAAATTAGTAGATATTTTATTTAAAGTTAATTAAATTATTAATAAATTAATAACAAAAATATGGCACAAGAATTAAATGATCAAAATTTTGCCAAAGAAGCAAAAGAATTCAAAGGCGTAGTCTTAATAGATTTTTACGCTCCTTGGTGTGGACCTTGTAAAATGCAAGGGCCGATTATTGATGAGCTAGCTGAAGAATTTAAAAGTAGAAAAGATGTAAAAATTGTAAAAGTAAATGTTGACGAGAGTCAAACAACAGCTCAAGAATTTTCTGTGATGAGTATTCCAACGCTTAAAATTCTGAAAGATGGTAAAGCGGTAGAGGAGATGATGGGCTTACAACAAAAAGATGATTTAGTAGACAAAATTAATAAGCATTTAAAATAAAACTATGACAGATACGATTTATGATGTAATTATTATTGGAGCTGGTCCAGCAGGGTTGACTTCAGCTATTTATACTACCCGTCGCGCTCTAAAAACTTTGGTTATTTCTAAAGATATTGGTGGCCAAGCAGCCTGGACAGATATTATTGAAAATTATCCTGGCTTCGAAGAAGTTGGTGGACTGGAATTGATGCAAAAGTTTCAAAACCAAGCTAAAAAATCTGACACAGAGTTTTTAATGACCGAGGTTTCTTCTTTAACTAAAGATGGAGATATTTTTGAGGTAAAAACTTTGAATGAAAAAGAATTTAAAGCTAAAGCGGTAATTTTAAACTTCGGTTTAACACCAAGAAATTTAGAAGTTCCTGGTGAAAAACAATTAATCGGAAAAGGTGTGGCATATTGTGCTACCTGCGATGGCCCTTTGTATAAAGGTAAAGACGTTGTAGTGGTTGGTGGTGGAAATTCAGCTTTAGACGCTGCTGAATATTTGAGCAATATTGCAAACCAGGTTTATCTATTACATCGTCGAGATACTTTTAGAGGCGAGCAGGTTTTAATAAAAGAAGTCAAAGACGCCAAAAATATTGAGATCATTTATAATGCCAATACTAGCGAAATAAAAGGTGAGAATAAAGTAACTGCTTTGGTTTATAAAACTAACGATGGCGAAACAGGAGAACTAAAAGTAGATGGTGTATTTGTTGAAATTGGACATATAGCCAAAACTACTTGGCTTGGAGAGCTAGTAGAATATACTGATCGTAAAGAAATAATAATTTCTCGAGATTGTGAGACAAAAACTCCAGGACTTTTTGCCGCTGGTGATGTGACAGACATTACTTATAAGCAAGTTGTGATTTCAGCCGGCGAAGGAGCAAAGGCAGCTTTGCAAGCAGCTCGATTTTTGCAAGGAACTAAAGTTTTGGCTCCAGATTGGAAGAAAAAATAATTTTAAATCTATAACAATATGAATGCATACGATAATGCTTTGCGGCAGCTAGAAACAGCGGCCAAAATTATGGACCTTAATTCTGAAACTCTTTTAAAATTAAGTAATCCAGAAAAGATTATTCAAGCCTCTTTACCGGTACGAATGGATGATGGTGGTTTAGAAATATTTCAGAGCTACCGAGTACAATATAATAGTGCTCGTGGACCATACAAAGGTGGAATTCGTTTTCATCCGCAAGTAGACCTAGACGAAGTAAAGGCTTTGAGTTTTTGGATGGCTATAAAGTGTGCGGTGGTAGATATTCCGATGGGTGGTGGTAAAGGTGGAGTAGTAGTTGATCCAAAAGCTTTGAGTCAAGGCGAAATAGAAAAATTATCTCGAGCTTGGGTACGAGCTTTTCGTCCAGTGATTGGTCCAGAGAAAGATATTCCAGCACCTGACGTTTACACTACTCCACAAATTATGGCTTGGATGGCTGACGAATATTCAAAATTAGTAGGACATCCT
>JABIAL010000020.1 GCA_018653315.1 bacterium | reverse complement strand
GTTTTAGTTGCAGTTGTGTATGAGATTATTCGAGCAATAGAGAAATTATTAGATTATTTTATTAATCGTTATTTTGAAAAATCCGGTAACAGTAAAGCTCAGTCTCAATCAATGATCAAAACTCTGCAGTTGATCGCTAGAGTTATTTTATGGACGCTAGGTATTATTTTAGTTTTAGCTAACTTAGGAGTTAATGTTACTTCTTTGGTAGCTTCCTTAGGTATTGGTGGTTTAGCAGTAGCCCTAGCCTTACAAAATGTTTTATCTGATTTATTTTCTTCATTCTCTATTTATATAGATAAACCATTTCAAGTAGGGGATTTTATAAAAGTAGGCACTGATATGGGTGAGGTAGAAAAGATTGGCTTAAAGTCTACTCGTATTCGAACACTATTAGGAGAAGAACTAATAGTAGCTAATAAAGAATTAACAACAGCAAGAGTTCAAAATTTTAAACGGATGAAAAAAAGACGAGAGTCTTTTAGTTTGGGTGTAGTTTATGGCACTGAGGCTAAAAAGATAAGTGCTATTCCTAAAATGATTGAAGAAATAGTAAAAAAGATAAAAGGTGCAGAATTTGATCGTTGTCATTTTGCAAAATTTGCTGACTCAAGTTTAAATTTTGATATTGTTTATTATATTGATTCGCCAGACTATGTTGCTTATATGGATATTAAGCAAACTATAAATCTGGCTATTTTTGATAAATTTGCTGCCGAGAAGATAGAGTTTGCCTATCCTACGCAAACAATAGTTTTAGAAAAATAATGTCATTCAACATATTATCTTGGAACGTAAATGGAATCCGAGCAGTAGTTCGGAAAGGTTTTGTTGATTTTTTACAAGAACAAAAACCAGATATTTTGTGCATCCAAGAAATAAAAATAGCAGAAAAAACTCGTTTAGAAACAGAATTCGATTTTGTTAATTATCAGGAGTTTTGGAATTCAGCTGATCGCCCAGGTTATAGTGGGACGGCTATTTTAGTTCGTGATGGTTTAAAAGTGAAAATGTTAGATAAATTAGCTTGGGATACTGAAGGTAGAATTATAGCCTTAGATATTGGTAAATATTATTTAGTAAATATTTATTTTCCTAATGCTAATAATGAATTATCTCGCATGGGTTTTAAGATGGAGTTTAACGACAAGCTATTAAAATATCTAAAAAAATTAGAAACAAAAAAACCAGTAATTGTTACTGGAGATTATAATGTTGCACACAATGAAATGGATTTAGCTCGGCCGATGCAAAATGTTGGTCGAGCAGGATTTACGACAGAGGAGAGAGCTTGGTTGAATAAATTTTTGGATGCAGGGTTCAAAGACACTTTCAGAGAATTAAATCCAGATAAAACACAATATTCTTGGTGGAGTTACCGAGCCTTTGCTAGAGTCAATAATATTGGTTGGCGGATAGATTATTTTTGTGTTTCAGACAAGATTTTAGCTAAAGTAGACAAGGCTTTTATTTTGGATCATATCGAAGGTTCGGATCATTGTCCGGTCGGGATTGAAATAGAAAATTAAAAAATATAGTCTGGATAATAGTTTCTAGCATTCCATAGTGCCCAGCCAGCAGTAGAGGTAGCATTTTCAACAGCATCGATTTGCTGATCAATTAATCTCTGATCATAAATAGCACCAATATTAAAAGCTTGTAGCCAAGGACGAATCTTGGCTTTTTTATTTTCTATAGCTGGTAAACTTATTTTTAAACCATAAGTTAATACTGCACCAGGATAGGCAGCAGCATTGCCAAGCCCTAAATAATTTACTGGGTAATGTGAGGCATACATCATCGGATAAACATAATCGAAATAATCTACTGCATCAGTTAGTCTTTGCCCAATATGTAAATCATAATTATCATTAGTATGGTCCATTACTAGACCAAACATGTCGATGGAAATAATAGTTTTTTTGGATAAGTTTTTTGATAAAAATTTATAGAATCCCTTCATGATTTCAGCACGGTTTTGCTCTGGTTTTAGATTGTAATTCATATTAGCTACATTGCCGTCACTAGGATAGCGCATATAGTCAAAATTGATTTCATCAAAACCTAGTTTAGTCGCTTCTTTAGCAATGGCTAAGTTATATTCCCAGACTTCTTCTTTTTGAGGATCAAGCCAAGCCAATCCTTTATAGTCACGCCAAATATTTCCGTTCCAAGTTTTGAAAGCTAATTCTG